>JAUWZC010000068.1 GCA_030615565.1 Desulfobacteraceae bacterium
AGGATCTTTTCCAATCGGTTGTATAGCCCTATGCTACCAGGGGAATGCCCGGGGATGTGCAATACCTCCCAGGTCATTCCACCAATATCCAGACTTTCGCCTCCCTGAAGCCTTTTATCAACATAAAATGTAAAGGCGCCTGGTTTAAGGCTATATTGCATCATACACATATTTTGAAACATTTCCATACCGTAAACAGTTCTCTCATCGCCCTCTTCCAGAGGACCTGCCTCTGTAGCATGCACCCATAGTTCTGCCCAGGGAATCTGCTCTCTAATTTCGGCAAGACAACCTATGTGATCCAGGTGGGTATGGGTCATGATAATCCTAGCTATTGCCTTAAGCTCAATTCCCATATTCTGGATGGATTGTATCTTGTAACTGCCTTTACCCATTAAGCCTGCGTCAATAAGTGAAAGATCCTGGGAATCTAACTTGCCCACCACATACACATGGGAGTCTGGAATCATTTCGTCCTGTCCCTTAATGAAATAAACCCCTTCTGTTATCTGAGTCATTAATCACTCCTTATCTAAGTTTTAAATGGTTTTCGCATGTATAATCCTAATAAATAATCTGATAGAGCATTTTAGTAAAGCCTTTTATCTCTCACCCCAGTACGATGGTCCCCACCTACGGGGCAGGCAGAGTTCGCAGCTGAACGCTTGAAAATTTAAATTTTCACACATATACCCACCCCTCTAATGCATAGGGAGAATTTTTATCAAAGATGAGTCCGCTTCGAAGAGCCCTAAAGGTTGCAAAAGCAGCAATAACACTGTCAAGCGCATCTCCACCTGGATTGTCCACAATTGTCACCCGCAAGCTTGATCCCTTTATTTTTAGGACATCGGTCTTCTCAATACTATCAAGGATCCTTACCCTTGTAGTTCTATGCTCTTCACCTCTTCCTTTATAGGATAGGCTTAGCTTTTCCCTCTTTAATGTAGAGGCAGGGCAAATCTCAAGAATCCATGCTCTGTCTGGTAAAGACTTCTGCATAGGTAAAACACGCACTGTCTTATGTCTGCTGAGGGGTCCAAGCACATCCCTGATACCAAAATAGGTTTGCCTGTAAAGGCGTAGGTTATAAGGGGAGAACGGGGTTTTAGCCTTAAAATCAGTAAATCTCTTTAGCTCTATACCACCAGAGGCTGACCTGCACCCCATCCTGAAATCCCCCGGACTGTTATAGTTACCCTCAAAGGACACAACAAATTTCTCCCAACTTTCTTCTTTTACCAAGACCCTGGGTATCCCAAAAGGGAAATCCAGGCCGATTATGCTATCCTTCTGTTCACTGATAAATTCTTTCAGTGCTGTAAGGCTAGATTCTCTGTCCCTTCCAGAGCCTGGCAGGTCTTCAGCCTGAAAACATTCTGTAATCACCAGCACATCTTCTTCGATGACACCACGTGCAATCCATATCTTCCTGCCTGCATCTTTTGCACCACTGAAGTCCACACCATGAATAACACGCCGTGAACCAGGGAAACTGATCATTTATCTCCTTCTTCCTGCCTTGTGTAAATATATTTCGTATAAGTGCTAAAAATAGCATTTTAGAGAAATAAAATGCAATACACTACAAATTTAATTCTTACATAGACTGCTTGATCTGATAGTATAAATCACTACCCATCCCTTACATCAAAGAATGTACCATCTATATGCCTGATGGTTAAAGCTATTAAGTCAACGACCCCGCCCTTCCGGGCGGGGCTTGAAAAAAGGAAATAATTCATTAGCCGCCTCCATTCCCACCCTCCCAGGTGGGGCATTAAAGGGCGGCGGTAAAAACAATAAGGATAAAGAAGGAAGAATTTAAGGTATGGATATTTTGATAAGATTGAGAATCTCAATCTCAAAGATAGGGAGTATCACCTCACCAAGACGCTCGATATGGTTATCTGTTTTGATGCTTTTTTTCCTCTGTACTCACTGTGCCACGCTTGAAGAGAAAGAGGCCAGATATGGCGTTAACCCTCCGACTATTACCGCTACCTTTGCTAAGGAGACAATTGTGTCAGGAGATACCTGGAGAATCTATCTAAATGCCTTTGACGAAGATGGTGATATGGGTATGATTGTTATCTCCTCGCTTATACAGGATGGCTGGGTTTCATATCCAGTTGATACTATAAGGATCAACGAGGACAGTGGAAGAAATCTCTCCGGCTATCTTTACCTGACCACGAATCCTTTTGAGGAGTTGTGGAATGTTAACGTGGAACTCTCCCTCTATATAGTCGATAAGGCTGGGCACAGAAGTGAGATAAAGGATTTTACTTTAAGGTTTTTTTCCAAGGAATCCAAAGAGGTGGTAGACAAGGCTCTATTTAATCAGGCCCCTTTAGGCCCTATCAAGATCGATATAATTAATCCTCTTCTCTTTGATGTCTCCGGTGGCGAGGCTGAGGTTCAGGCTCCATAAATAATCCATAAAAAACCCGGAGGTGAATCCCCCCGGGTTCTGTAATTTCCTGATTAGCTTAAAAGGCGTAGGAAACACCCACGGCAGCAAGATAGGCTGAATCAGGATCTAAGGTTGCGTTTGGTTTGAAGTAATCCCCGGCCATCAGATAATCGAGTTCCGCCTTAAGTGTAAGGTTTTTGGTCAGGGCGTAATGGAGCTCAAGATCTATCTCATTACCGATTTCTTCATCTCTGTAGGTTTGATTATATATTTTCGGATCTGATGGATCCTCCACAGTCCTCAGGATCCATAATTCGGCAATAAACTTTGCCTTTCCCATGGGGATAGTGAGACCGACATTGGTATACCATCTGCCTAAGTAATCAGTGCCCCCTGGGGGAAGACAGATCTGAGTATACTCCTCCACTGCAACGCCATTGCCCCAGAGGAAGAGGTTAGGTCCAGGTCCAAACAAGCCCAGGGAAGGATACCTGGTTGGTCCCTCAATGGTTCTGAATCCATCCCAAGCATTGTCAGTTCTATCACTATCGCCAGGGGTATACATGGTACCTAAATTAAGCAAGCCGATACCAGTCTTCATGAATGCCATTGCCCTGAAGTAGTATCCTGAACCATCCCGATCCTGTGTAACCCCTGCTCTTACGGCCTTAAAGTCGGATGAAGAGTAAGCGCCGTGGAGAATAAGTTTTAAAGGGCCTGCCATAAAACCGGCAAATGCACCTAACCAATTACTAGTCTCGTCATATGGTTTAGGCGCACCAGGAGGACCATAAAATAGTGAACCCGTTGTGTTTATCTCCCTGTAGTCCCTGGCATAGCCGCCGTACACACCCCAATTCATGGCCTTTGTTTTATTGCTGTACTCTGCATAGTAAAAATCGTAATCACTATCTCCCTCGCCACTCCAGTCTTGAGCCCTAGGGTCTTTACCCTCAACCAGCTTGGTCCAGTATACCTTAAGTTTCGATCCACCTCCTATTGCCCAGGTAGCTTGTATACCAGGGCTGGGACCTGCGGCAGTTTGTATCACCTGCTGATGGGTGTAAAGAGGCGCCTTTCCTGCCATAATGCTCACCCCGGTATCAGGAATGTTGAAGTCTATATAGGCCATCCTCACCTCTATATTGGTAGATGGGGTGTCTGCAATAACACCGGTATCACCACCTGTGCCAGTTTCCGTACCGAGACCACTCTGTACGGTATAACTCTTCCCCCATTCATCCCAGCCAATCTCCAACCCGATGACACCTTTCACATTTTCAGTTGCCGCAATGGTGGTAAGCCGGAACCTCTGCTGAACATTATTGACTTCGTCAGCGTATGTCCCATCAGGTTGTTCCTCCACCATATCATGGACATTGTCTGATGAAACGGCAACGATATCATAATTACCCTTGAAGATAACCTTTGCAGGATCAGCAGAGGCACCATTATTCCACCCAAACAGGGCAACTAATGCAACTACCATAAAAAATATGAGCTTCTTTTTCATTTGTTCCTCCCTCTCTTTTACTATTTTCTCCTCATAACGTTAGCTGTCACCTTGCTAACCCCCTGCTTCTCTCTTTCACCTCCTCTCTTTTTAAGAATTTAGCCAAACACTTTTTTAGGCTAATTTTTTTAAAGATAGCCTATGGCTAAACATTGTTTTTTTTCTATAGCACCCTAATATAGATTTGTCAATTTTTCATTTTATAGCATTTCATAGGCCAAAACGAAACTCTTTTTCTTGCCAAATATTGAACCGGTAGATGTATCAATAATACCGACTACCAATTCATCTCTCCTATCATTATCTATATCTTTGATTTGAAAATCAGCGGTATATCCATGAATCTTCTTCGTCCTCCAATTTTCCGATAAACCGAGGCCATCCCAGACGAGGCTATATACCTCACTCTCCCTGTAAGATCTTACCCTTGCAAACAATTTTCCAGTGGCGGAAATATTCTTTACAATGATTACCTCTGATCCTTTTTTTTGATTCCAAAATAGGACTCTATTTTGAAGGTAGAATCTCTCTTCAAGCCCCTCATCCCTCTCTTCTAAACCAGGTGGATATAGTACCAAAAAATCCTTCGTCCCCCCATATATGTCAATACTCCTCCACAGCAACTCCCCATTATTGGAAAACACCTTCAAGCAGTCATTATTATCAATTAACACAATCTCCTCTTCCCCCTCTTTATCTACATCAATCAGATTAAAACCACAGACAATGCTTTTCTCTGGAAGGGAAATCTTTCTGCTTTCCATAAGTCGATTATCTTTCCATACCAGCTTGCATACACTACCATAAAGTATTCCATCCAGCCCCATCTTTTGGCCAATAAGTATCTTGCCCTCTTTTGTTGTGTGGATCACCCTGAAAAAATAGCCCTCATCAGTCACAATCCTGGTAAATTCTCCTCCTTGAAATTCTATAACAAAAGATTCAAGGCTATCATTTACCACGTTGCTCACAAAAATCTCTGCTATCCCGTTTCCATTTATATCAGCTACATCCAGGGATAAATAATTATCTGCTCTTCTGCCCTGAAGGCCCTTTTTTAATAAAAGCCTATCATCTGAATAGGTATAGATATCTATGCTTCGAGTCCCTATAACAACTGTCTCATTCTTTCCGTCTCCATCTACATCCCCTATATCAACTCCCTTAATCTCTATGGGAAGGGATTGGCTATTCCAGAATTCTCTCTCACCCTTGGCCATGATAAAGGTTGACTTAAGGTCAGATGGTGGAGCGATGGCTGTAAGAGGTGGAGATGTAGGCTGCGGATGCTCTCTATCCATAATCCTGGCATTTACCCTGGAGGCAAACTGACCCATTTCAGGGATAACACCATCCATTCCCTTAAAGCTGGCGAAGAAAGGAGTGACAAATTTATCCTCCTTAAGGTCAAATAACCTGGCATCTACACTGAGACTATCACCGATCTTGGTTAAACTCCCGTAAATGATGAAATCCACGCCAAGTTGATTGCCGATACTCTTTACCCCTCTCTCGGTAAGGGGATCTCTTGGGAATTGAGTTATGGCCTGGTTTACCACGTCATTCTCTAAAACGATCACCCTTCCCTCCACGGCTATCCTGGAAGAAAGTATATCCAATATTCCATTTTTCAGATAGTTGAGATCCTCGGGACTGTTTATCTGGAAGGGGAGGATAGCTACTTTAACTATTTCCCTAGCATGGACTCCTGGTGAAAGGATTAGGATAAAGGAAAGGACAAATAAAAATGATTTAATATTTTTCAATCTTTTTACTCTCAGGTTCTTAGGTAAAACGTGATAAATAATCCTGACTATTGCAAACCACCAAATATCAAAAATATGACATAATAGCTCATTTTGTTGCATCAGTCCCATCAAGTACCCGCAAACTGGCTCTTAAAACATCCGGTAAATGTCTTTAAATCCAAAATACAACATAAATTAAACCAGTTAAACTAACCAGACAAATCAAACCCTACTTTTATTCAAACCACATAATTTGACTGGACCCTTTGCTTAAATGTGACCACTTTCCTTTTTGCGCAGCCAGAAACAGGGTGTTTCCTTGTACCGTTATATCAGTTAAACACCAATCAATATCCCTGGTCGTCCATGCTGGTAAAAGATTTTGGCCTTCTATCCGGTAGGCTATCAGGCGGGATTTAGTATAGGTCTTCATATTGTGCAGATATTTTACCAGGGATATGTTTTTTATGGCTAAAATCTCTCTGTTACCATCTCCATCAATATCTGTTATCAAAAGCCTGCTATTAAAGGAAACTCTTGGTGGTAAATCTCCGCAGGGTTTACAGGCTACTTCCCCTGACCTGATGGCATTATTGGTGCCCCCAAGTTTTTTATCACCTCTCCATAGGGTGTCACCCTGTTTGTCCCATACATAAAGCTGGGATTGGTCTCCTAAATCAGGCTCTCCTAACCCAAGCCATTCAAGGACTCCATCCTTGTCAAGGTCAAAAAGGGCTAAGGTATAAAACTGGCCTCCCTTGAGTTCAGGCAACTGCTCCCCTTTTGTCAACTTTCCTTCTTTTTCATAATTCATGAAATATATCCTGCCGCTGAAAAACTCATCAAACTTGGAGTACTGAAAGAGTAGTAGAGATTTGCTTGAAGCAGGGTACTTTACTGCCCGCAAGTGGCCTGTCAGGCGATCAAGCCTTTTAAACCCTCCAGCCCATTCCAAAACTGTGCTCCGGGCCCTTGTACCATAAAAGCTTACCAGATAGATCTCTGCCCTCCCGTTATTATTGGTATCGCCGACACTAACTTTAAGAAAATCCTCGCCAAAGCCTGCCTTGAGACTGTCCTTGAGGGCAAATGATGCCCCTTGCCTTGTATAAAGGAGCAATTTTTTCCGCCCCAAAACAAGCAACTCTACTCCTCCCTTGCCATCCAGGTCCCCCATGTCAAAGGCCATAACAGACATACCCACTGAGATCTTACCTGTTGGCTTGAATCCCTGGTATTCCTTCGTGGGCTTAAAGAGGAGACCCTTTTCTATTTCTTCTGGTACCTGTTTATCATGCTCTACTTTTGAAAAGATACCCTTTGTTGTCAGTGGTTTTGGCAAAACAGTGGCCTTCTCTTCTACTTTTCGGGCAGGTTTACCCGCCGTTTCTTTGGCGGACTTGTCCGCCGTTTTTCTGGCGGGAATCTCCTTTCCTTCTATGATTGCCCTTAATTTATCGGCCAAATCAGACAATTGTGGGATTAACTGTTCTTCATCCACTGCCTTAGAGAGCCTTGTCAATTTGGACCCATCTTTTTCTAACTCAAGGATGGATAGATCCAGACTATAGCCTCCCCCTATAGCGGTGATACTGCCAAAGATGGCATAATCTGCCTTACAATTCCTGGCCAGCTCCTCTGCTCTTTTTTGAGAAGTTATTCCCGCCTCTTCTTTTTCACTTAAAAGAGAGGTGTATTTCTCATCAGGCACAATCTCTATCCCTGCCCCTGAGATGCGGGAAATTAGCATGCTTTTAATCCCCTGGCCGAGGTAGGCCTTAGATTGATCAGCATAGATAGCCAGGGGAAAAAGGACCAACGTCTTAGTGGATGCAAGGGCTGGCAAAGGGAGGGAGAGAATAAGGGATAATAAAATGAGGATTAGAATTTTACCGAAACTGGTATAGTGCTCTCTGGACATTACAAAGATCCTTTTTTACATATAAATTTGTAGCCTACACATGTGTAAGCATACATTTTCTTTTAAATCATTCTTTGAATACCGGTTTTATTTGTAGGCTTTTTTCCTATGGCTAATTCTCAAAATTAGAACCGTTTCGCCAATGATGGAATAAATAACCCTATAGTCTCCAACTTTATACTTTTTTAGGCCTGCGAATTTTCCCGTTAATGAAGGGCAGGTGCCCGCCTTTTTAGGAAGATCCACTTCTATTTTTTTTAAAATTCTATCTGCCTGTTTCTTGTCAATCGTTTTTAGATCCCGTCCTACAGATTTTTTGAAAGCGATTTTATAACTCAAGCTCTTTCCTCATGTTCTCAATAGAAATTACTGGATCTGTTGTATCATGTAATCGGTCGAGCGCGACTTGTAAATCAGCGAGTTCTTCCAGATAAGCCTCCAAAGCCTTTTGAACATGAAAGGATTTGGATCTTTCTGTTTCTTTAGCGATTTCAGATAGTTTTGCAGCAAGGTTGCCCGGTATTCTTATTGAGATAGCAGTACTCATACATTGCCTCCCTTGTCTTTAAGTGAAATACATTGTAAACATCGTTACTGTGAAATGCAAGAAGTTTTCACATGCTTACCTCCATGACGTATCAGAATGCATCCTATCTTTTCCAATTCATTTATTAAATCTCTTCTTTTCATGCTACTTCAAGTTCAACAGCTTTTCGAAAACAAGGAATATTTCCGCTACTTAGTGCTTCGATTCGCAAATACTATAACGTATTCTAATGAGTATAATCTTTGTGATTGCTCACTCGGCTCGGCCGAGCTCGTCGCGGGCAGCACTTAGTCCCGAGTAAATAAATACGTCATCGAATTTATGAATCGAGGGACTTAGTTATATAATCCAGTAACAAGTAATAAAAAACCCAGGGCTGAGAGCCCCGGGTTTTTATTTAAGGTTAGCTTTTAACAACGTTTAGAATGCAATCTTCCAGTAGATGCCCATACGGGTATCTTTTTGTTGCGCTGCTGTTGTCGTTGCAGTGACGCTTTTGTCGCCATAGTCGAGCACGGCGTATTCAGGGGAGATGCTAACACCCTTGGCCAGGGTAAACGTTGCATTCACATGCATTTGAGAAGTCTCCCACTCCCAGGTTCCAGCTCTGTCCAATTCACTTGTGCCGGTGAAATATCCTGCAGTAACCCCCACCGTATCGCTTACCTTATAGCTAAGGTCGAAACCATAGACCAGAGATGACTCTTCCTCTATCTTGGCTCCAGTCCAGTTTGAGGCGAAATGAACACCAGTACCTCTATATTCACCGAGGTTCTGTCCGCCCCAGGCATTGACAGCTACTGTGAGCGGCCCAACCCCTATTGTGGCCTTGACACCATAAAGCATGGAGTCATGGCCCTGGCTTTGATCAGTAGTCGAATTTCTTGCATCAATGGAATTCATGCCACCATAGAGCTTCAAACCGACACTACCCATATTTAGTTGATAGCTCGCCATGAGTTTGGGAATTGAGGTTTCAACATCGTTATATCCCGCGGCTACAATACCAGCAGGTACACCTGTTTGGGGAGAGGCAGCAGCAATTTTTAAGCCTCCAAACTGAAGCTGGATCATGGCTTGCCGGGCAGCACCACCGCCGCTGAGTGCGTCCATAGCACCACACTGATATAACATGCTGGATGTACCGGTAAACTCAGGTGTCCAGAACTGGCCAATGCCTAAGGTACCGCCGCCAAAGTTCCACGTTCCCCACCAATGTCTAAGCCAGCCTTCAGCGTTGGGCCTTACTTCTATATAACCGCCAACAGGTCCTTCCTTGAATGTAACATTGAGGCGGCTACATACATTATCATATGTCCAATCTAAATCGGAAGAATCTTTTGCTGGCGCAGGGTTATCAACATCATGCATGTACGTATCAAAAGCTACGTAGCCACCGAATTTAACGTCAGCCGCGGCAGGTGTGGTAAAGGCAAACACAAATGCAACGGCTGCAAGTAAAACTAATAATTTTCGCATAACTCTTACCTCCTAAGTGTTTTTGTTTAAAAAAAATAAAAAACATTAAAAAAAATAAACCTTCTTTCTCCTTCACCTCCTTTCATTCTGGAAATAAAAACATGTTGTATCTCCTAACACCTTAAAGTTAAAATGTCAAGGATTTTTTGGACAAAATATTATAAAAAAAATGCTATTTTATCACTATCTTCCAGGCTCGTAAAGGTCATGGACGGGAAAACCGACAATGATATTTGGTTACGTCAAAGGATCACGGTTATAAGGATAGAGTCGTCTGGAGTGGATAAAAAATATTGTAACATTTTAGCTCTTTGAAATTACCTGGTGAATGAGCATGGAGATGTCTTTTTTTATCATGCCCTCACAAGGACGAGCCGGTAGGCCTCTTCAAACCAGTGCCATCCGACAAGCTCATGGTCCTGAGCAAAGTCGAAGGACACACGAAAAAAGGCCCTAGAAAACAATGACGAGTTGTCCCGCTTAGCGGGATTTGAAGCGGCACGCTGAGGCCCCATGTTAGAGGGCATGATGTAAAAAAAGACATCTCCATGCTCATGCGTCTCACCAATGATACCTCTGTGGCCTTG
>JAUWZC010000039.1 GCA_030615565.1 Desulfobacteraceae bacterium
ATAAAACCAGTAGTCAAAAGAAGAATTCAAGAATTAAAAGATAATCCCTTCACTGGTAAAGCTCTGGAAAAAGAGCTTTCCGGATATCGCTCCCTAAGCGCAAAAAGATTTAGGATTATCTACAAGATTCTTCAAAAAGAGAATGCCGTCCAGATTCATTATGTTGGTCACAGAAAAGATATATATGAAATTCTCAAGGAGATAATCGTGAAAAATGAATGATTTTTCTTCAGCCCCCACCACCCGACCTTGAAAAAGGAAAAAACGGTTAAAGAGAAAAACCTTCAACCACCTTCTATTCGGATTCAACAATTATTTACTTATTTAACCCCGTCCCCTTCTTCACATTGATTTAATTTTAACAAGATGGATCGTGAAAACGTTGTTTGATATCTCATAAAGTCAGGGATAATAAAGAGGGAAAATGTATAAAAGTCAAGGTTAATTCAAACTAAATACGCCTTAGGCGTATAAATATGCCTTAGGCATATAAAATTGTAGAGTGGTCAGGGTATTTAAAGAATGGCTTTCTCTGGCAGTATATTCCACAAAAAACGTCACCTAAAAGATATGATGGGAGAGCGGGAAATTTTGCAATACCTTTATAGGCTGGCAGGAAATCATGAGGCCGGAGGTCAGGTCTTGAGATGAATAAAATACTAAAATGAGAATTTACACAAGAGCAAAAGAGATTTGCTCTCATTTGGCTTGCCCAGAGAAATTTCTATCTTTGTGTTTTTTTTCAGATAGTTTAAGAACTTGTTTTTCTCATCCCGGTTATATTTATGGGCACTGCTTACTGCACTGTAAATATTTCCTGAGTAAAAACCCAGCTCAAAAAAGGTAATTATCCCCCCAAGGACATCCAGGTCATGATCAAAGGCCTCATAAGCAGCATAGATCATTGCACCATTCAACAAAAATGATATAAGGGCATCTCTTTTTCTTTCACAATATAGATGCCCTGCCCCAGGGATAATGGAAAGCATTCCAGCAGTGGTGGGGTTTTTTCTCTTTAAAGGCAGTTTTCTGTCGAGCCCCATCAAGATTTGACTGAGGTTGTATTTTTCCCTGTTTTGAAAAGAGATTTTCTCAAAGTACTTTTGAGCCTTTCCCCACAAACCCATTTCCAGATAAACCCAGCCTCCCTGATAATAGGTCTCATCCCTGATTTCTTGATCTGGGGCAATTGTTATCAAATTTTTTATGCTTGTAAGGGCCATATCATATCGCTTGAGCAGGACATATGCCTTGCTTATTTTAAGATATGATTTGAAGGCATACTCAGTATTCTTGTAGTCCTCTATAAGCGCATTAAAGGCCTGTATAGCTTCTTTGTACTGTTCACCCTTAAGAAAAGAAAGGCCGATCTTATATCTGGCAAGCTCGACCTTATCGGATAGAGGAAAAAAATAGAGAAAACGCTCGTATTCTCCGATGGCCCTGTAATATTCACCTTTTTGAAAGTAGTGTTCTGCAAACTGAAATTGGCGCTCTGGATCGAGCACAATTTTTTGAGCGGCATACGAATGTGTTGGGTTTATTGAGTTTGTTGTGTTTATTGGGTTAATTTCTGTTTGGATGTTTTCTGATTTCGCAGGAGAAGAGAAGAAGAGAAAAAGCGATAAAGTGAACACCACCCATCCTGCCAGTGGCCTGCAGGACTTAATGTTCATGATACCACCAGAAATCATTCTTTTCTAATGGATCATAACACTTAAATTTCCCATTCACTATGATCTGAGGGGACAATCGTAACTCATCCCTGCCACACCGGAACAGGCGATCACAGGTCATCATCCAACCGATAAAAAGGCCATATTTTTTAAAACACTGTAAGCTATATTCCGAGCAGGTGGGATACATGGGGCAATCCTTACCATCGATTGGTGAAATATAACTTCTGTAAACTTCAACCAAGAGACGCAGGGGATTGACCTTTTTTTCTATTTGTTTCTGGGAGGCTTTTTGAGAGTTATCCTGATCCCAAGGACCTTTGAAGTCAGAAGCATGTACCACCGTGGCAAGGGAGAAAAAAAGTATCAAGAAGATTATACCAACTGACCAGATTGGTTTAATTGGTTTCATTAGTTCTATTAGTTTGATAATTAGTATTTGACAGAAAACCCTGTTTTTTTGGTCAAAAATTCGAAATCCTAAGCACGAAATAAGAAATGGTTCGACTGGCTCACCATCCTGAGCGAAGTCGAAGGACAATGACAAAAATAAAAATGTTCAAATGACAAAAACATCCGATTCCTAACGAGTTGGTTTTGATCATTTTGTTTCCGAATTCCGAGTTTCGGAATACGGAACTCGGAAGCATTTAGTATTCGAATTTGTTCCCCGCAAGCGGGGTATTCGTTATTAGGATTTTGCCTGAACATGACTTTTCGTTCAGGCATTATTTGGCTATTTCTGGGTTATTCTAAGAATCTCCTCTACAGTGGTAATCCCATTGAGCACCTTCAGGGCTCCATCTTGACGAAGGGTTACCATTCCCTGGTTAACAGCCTTTTTCTTTATGGCATTGGAATCCGAGGTCTTTAATATTAGACTCTTAATTGGATCATCCAAGATCATTAGCTCAAAAATACCAGTTCTTCCTCTGTATCCCGTATTGATACAACCCTGGCAACCTTTACCTCTGTATATCTTTTTACCTGAAGACATTTCTGGGGTTATACCAATATTTTCCAGGGATTCTTCATCAGGCATATACTCCTCTTTGCATTCATTGCAAACATTTCTCACCAGTCTCTGGGCCAGGATTGCAATCACTGAGGAGGTTACCAGAAAAGGTTCTATCCCCATGTCAATGAGCCGCGTCACTGCGCTGGCCGAATCGTTTGTATGAAGGGTAGAAAATACCAGATGACCGGTCAATGCAGCCTGAATAGCAATTTCCGCTGTCTCCAGATCCCTGATCTCACCCACAAGTATCACGTCAGGGTCCTGGCGCACAATTGAGCGCAGCCCGTTTGCAAATGTGATGTTGATCTTGGGATTGACCTGGATCTGCCCAATCCCCTCAATCCGGTATTCAATAGGATCTTCTATGGTTATAATATTGATGTCTGAATTATTGATTGAACTTAAGGCGGCATAGAGGGTTGTGGTTTTTCCGCTCCCTGTTGGCCCTGTAACAAGAATAATACCATGGGAAAATTTAATGAGCTCATTAAATACCTTCATTCTCTGCTCAGGCATACCGAGGTCAGAAACCCTTAGCAATACATTTGTCTTGTCCAGCAATCTAAGTACAACGCGTTCACCAAAGGCAGTAGGGATGGTAGAGACGCGAATATCTACATTTTTATCTCCTATCCTGATCTCAATCCTTCCATCTTGGGGAAGCCTCTTCTCAGCAATGTTCAGCTTGGCCATAATCTTGATTCTGGATATAAGTGTTGACTGAACATGCTTAGGGGGAGAGAGCATATCGTAAAGAATTCCATCTACTCTGTACCTGACCTTGATCCTGTTTTGATAGGGTTCAATATGTATATCGCTGGCCCTGGACTTTATTGCCTGGGATAGCATCAAATTCACCAATTTGATAATCGGGGCATCGCTGGTATCGTCCAATAGATCCCCTGTTTCTTCAACAGCAGATATAATCATATCCCTATCTTCCTCACGCATATCCTGGATGACCTGTTCAGCAGAATCGCTGCTCATATCATAGGCAAAATTGATGGCCGAAAGGATGGCAGAATAGGGGGCAAGCACAGTTTCTACACCATCCCAGCCCAGGATCATGTGCAGATCGTCAAGGGGTTGAAACAACGTAGGGTCATTGACAGCTATATAGACCCCATCAGATCTAACCACCGGGACCATCTTGTACTTTTTCAGAAACTGGATGGGGATGTGTTCTGTAAAACCGGTATCTATATCCTCTGTAGAAATAGTGGGCCATAAGGGTATCCCAAACTGAATGCCGCGAGCCTTTAGCAGGTCTCCTTCTCCTATTGCCCCTTTCTGAATCAGGATTTCTCCTATTCTGCCTCCGTTTTCACTTTGTATCTCAAGGGCCTCGGCAAATGTATCCTCTGAAAGGGGGCATATCTCTTTTAATATCTCTCCGATTAATCTATGTGTCATAAGGCGAGCATCCTCATTTAATAGCTGAACCCCGGCCTTTGAGTTCTGGTTTTTTATACATCTTTATGACACCTCCCCTGATTTTATCTATTTCCTCTTTCTTCTCGTCATAAATCTTCCTTGCCTCGATGGGGTTTTCAATAATATGTGGTGTCAGAAAAATGAAAAGGTTGGTTTTATTTCTGGACCTGGATCTAGATTTGAAAAACCAACCCAGACCTGGAATATCTCCAAGGCACGGTACTTGATAAGCCCCTCTTTCAGTGCTTTCTCCAATGATACCACCGATAACCACTGTATTCTTATCCTTCACGATAACCGTTGTTTCTGCAGACCGCTTCAGGGTAGTCGGTCTATATTCCTCAGCCCCTTTTTTTAATTTTATCACCTCTTGGAATATCTTTAGCCTTACAAACCCCTCCTGGTTAATCTGGGGGGTGATTTTGAGTGTCACGCCCACATCCTTGTATTCGTATGTCTGGTATGTTTGATCCCCTGTTGCCTCTTTGGTGAGGTACGGAACATTTTCTCCTACTTTTATCTCCGCCTCCTCATTGTCGGTTGTCAATATCTGAGGAGTTGAGAGTATATTCACATCTGAATCCTTTTGGTATGCCTGCAAGATAGCGGCTACATTTGGAAAAACCACATTCCCGATTGTGATAGTCTCGCCAATAACTCCCAGGGAAAAACCGGAAGGTAGAGACGGGGGAATCCCTGACAATCCTTTAATACCGCTGTAGTCCCCAACTCCGCCAGCCCCTCCTGAGCCAATAAAAACGCCGCCTTTCCTTCCTTGATACGTAAAATCCTCCATCCCCAACCATTCTACCCCGAGCCTGAACTCTTTATCCACATTGACTTCCATGATCAATGCCTCGATATAGACCATGGTCCTGGGGATATCAAGTTTCTTGATGATGTCTTCGAGGATAAGATAGTCTTGTTTTTTCGCCTTAATTACCAGTGAGTTGGTCGCCTTATCTGCCACGATCTGCACCTCTTTGGAGATAACAGGAGCCCTGCCTTTTACTGCCTGCTTTTTCCCTTCAGAGGGAAAGGCTGCTAAAACCTTGACAAGATCTTCGGCATTTGCATTTTGAAGGTAATAGACATGGATATCTCCCTCCCCCCGCGGGATTTCTTTGTCTAATAATTTTATAAGCTTTTTAATCCGTAAGGTATCATCTTCTGTAGCCAGTATTATCAGGGAATTGGTCCTCTCATCAGCCATAATCCTGCAAATTGGGCCTATAGGCACGCCTTTTTTGGGCCTGCTAACTGCCTTTTGAAAAATACTGACTAATGGTTTCGACAGATGGGATGCTGTTGCATGTTCAAGGGGAATTACCGATATCTCTTCACCGATACCCACTATATCAATAGCCTGCACAATCCTGAGCAGGCGTTTGATATTGGAAAGCACATCAGTAACAATCAACATGCGTGTAGGGAGATATGAGACGATAAGGCTGCTCTTGGATATCAAGGGGGCAAAAAGTTTTTTGAGTTCATTTGGATTTGCATACGCAAGGGGAATTAGCTGTGTCACCACCTTGTCTTCAGGAGTAATAGCCTCTTCTCTGAGCCTGGTTTCAATGTTTTTAGACCTTGCATGGAGAGCCGGCACAATCTTGATGATACTTCCGGCCGGAACAGTTGTAAATCCGTGAACATCCAGCACAGATTCAAAAACCTTATAGGCCTCTTTTACTGATATCTTGGTAGGGGAAATAATCGTCACCTTACCCTTCACCCCTTTATCAACTACAAAATTCTTGCCTGTCAATTCGCTTATAAACTTAATAAAGAGGCCAATATCTACATTGTCAAAATCGATGGTAACATAACGGGTATCTGGCTCCTGACTTGCTGAGACCTTCTTTTTCTGGATGATCTTCTTTTTTATTGGTGCCTTTACCTGGGCTTGGGGATGCTTTATTTCTGCAGCAGGCTTCACCGGCGCAAGCTTTTTCGCCGGTTCGCTAGGTTTAGGAGTGACAGATATCACGCCCTCCTCACCTGCAAGCCTTGCACCCTGGACCATGGAATTGCTTACAAACAGGCATAATCCTAAACACAGAAAGCAAAGAATATATTTTGTAACGTAGTATTGGAGTATTGGAGTATTGGAGTATTGGAGAAGAGGATCTTTACCGTATTTTACTCTTTTTGTTTTCCTTTTCCCCAACTTTCCAATCTTTCCTTTAATGTTATCCCAGTTCATCTTTTCAATTCTCTTCAGCATATTTTCTTATAATATAACAATTTAGTCACGTTATGTCTGTTTTGTTGTAAAGATTTTATTAGACTTATAAGCTCATTTTCGGCTTTCAGAAGGCATCAAGATTGTCAAGTTTCTTCACATTCTCATCACTCCATTACTCCCTGGCCCAGACCTGGCTTATAGGCTTAATAGACTGATCAGAGCATGTAACGCATTATAGACTTAACAGGCTCATTCAAGCACGTCGCGCCAGGGCAGGCCATCACTCCAACTCTCTTTTATCTCTTTCCTGTTATCTCTTCAAACTCAGGCAATCCCCTCAGGTTTTGAAGGTCTATGTCCTTTCGAGCCCACTCTCTTACCAATTTATCCAGTGAAATCGCCTTTTTCAGATTTTCCAAACTTTTCATCACGTTTCCTTTAAAGGCATAGAGACATGCCAAATTGTAATATGGGTCTACATACTCTGGTTTCAATCGAATAGCACTTTCAAGACTATCTCGGGCCTTTAAATAGTTCCGTTCTTGAATATATATAACCCCTAAGTTATTCAATACAGAAACATTGACTGGGTCAAGCATAAGGGCTTGCTTATAAAGCCTCTGTGCTTCCTTCAAACGACCAATTTTTTGAAAATATCTTGCCCTCTCATAAAAATCCGCTACATTTGCAAAGGCCTCTGCCTTGTAACTTACAACGGCCTTTTGATTCTTAGGAGCTGAAATTATCTTTTTATTTTTGAAATCGAACCATGAATAGAGTGTAAAAGCAAGCAAAATGACAACGAGAGAAACCAGCCATACAGTTCTTTTAAAAAAAATACCCTGTTTTCCCTTAGGACCTAATAAAATTTTTTTGTATTTTGGAAATCTGGCATCTTTCTCTTTCTGTGCCTTTTGCAAGGCCTCGTGGATGTAGCTCATGGAACTTATCTGGTTTGCCTTGTTTCTTGGGTTTGTTGAGTTTCTTGGGTTTCTTTCTGTTTTGATGTTTTCTGGTTTCGCAGGAGATAGGTAATTAGGCCAGAATCCAATTTAGAAACTCTTTTAGCTTGCTCATAGATGTGATGGAAAGTTTCCTCCGTTATATATTTTTGATCTAACGACACATAAGCTTCACTCTGTACCTCGATTGCCGAACTTTTGGATATAAAGAGGTACTGAATAAACTCCTTGTTCGATCTCCGAGAAAAGCCCTCAGCTATGTTACTCATAGACGATACTGCTGCTGCGGTAATCTGTCCACATAATCTAACGTCTTTTTGAAAATCCTTGCTCTCTTGTATTGCTCGATAAACCAAATTTACCAACTTACGTGCTTCCTGCCAACAATGTAAATCTTCAAATCTTTTAATTTTCATCTTTCTAACGCAATAAACACAACAAACCCAATAAACGCAATAAACCTAATTAATCCGACACCTGATACAAGAATGCATTGGTACGGGGACCAACAATCCCATCTGGCCTGAGCCCGAAATAGGCCTGGAACTTCATTACATTACGAATGGTTGCATCGTCATAAAGACCAGTAGGCTCCACCAGATACCCCAACTTTTTTAGAGTCTTCTGCACCTTCAAGACACCCGGAGTACTCATCCCCCTAATTAAATCTACCTTTTTGCCTTCATAGGGATAGACCCAGGAAACCTTCTGCACAAATTGGCTCTTAAAGAAATCCCTTGTAACCTCTTTGTCCTTACCGTCGGAATCTACTACTATGGCACCATCGGATGTTACTTCACGGATCAGAAGATACCGTTGGGATGATCCCAGATTAGAAGCCGTACCTGCTGAAAAAGGGCTCGAAGATTGAGAAGGTGAAAAGTGAGTTAAAAGGACCCGAAAAGGTTTTCTGAACCTCAAAAAGTATTTCGGTTCTATAAAGAAAGAAACCATCCCTAAATTTCCTTCATTTACATAATTACTGTCTATTTTTGTCTTATCATTATAAAGACCAAAGAGTCCTGCAAGACTTGTCTTTTCATCAAGGAAAATGGTTGCTGCCTTCTTTTTGGTTTTGAGAGCCATGGATGGAGCATCTCTGCTTGTCACCACGGTCATTTCTTTCTCACCTTTAAAAAGGCCTAAAATATGCTCTCTGAAACTCCATCCAGCAAATCCTGCAATTATGATTATTAACAGGAGGAGCATAATAGATGATGCAACTCTTTTCCAAGACCATCCCTCTGTGCTACGCCCTGCTGTTATATCTCCACGGACTTCTTCGACAGCATTCCCAACCACCCCTTTAGATATGGTATACTTTTCCCTTGCGTATGCAATAAGGAGTGCTCGATCACAAACAGCATTGATCCTCCTCGGGTTTCCTTGAGAGTAACGATAAATTGCCTTGAAGGCGCCATTTGTAAACCTCAGATTCCCCCTACCTCCTGCCACCACCAATCGGTGTTCCACATAGCCCTGGACATCCACGCGGGCCAGAGGCCTCAGCTCGTAGCGAACCATGATCCTTTCATTAAGCTGCCTCAACGAAGAAGAGGTCAAAAGCTCTTTTAACTCTAACTGCCCTACCAGAACGATCTGAATCAGTTTCTCTTTCTCTGTTTCCAAATTTGAAAGCATTCGTATCTGCTCAAGAACCGTGTGTGAAAGGTTTTGAGCTTCGTCTATCAAAAGAACCGCATTACCCCCAACACTAAAAGTCTCGAGAAGGAACTGATTGAGTTTGTCAATATATTCCTTTTTTGTTCCCACTGCCGGATCCAGATGAATACCAAACTCCTGATTTATTATCTCTAAGAGCTCCTTCTCAGTGATAAATGAATTGAATATCAGGGCGCTCTTTATAGACTCATCTAACTGGCCTAAGAGGGCCCGGCATAGAGTAGTCTTACCTGTACCAATACCACCGGTAATGGCAATAAAGCCCTTCCGTTCTTGAATTCCATAAAGGAGGTGGTCAAGGGCCTCCCTGTGATGAGGGCTAAGAAAGAGGTATCGTGGATCCGGTGTTAAGTTGAAGGGGTTCTCTTTAAAACCAAAATAGGATGTATACATTAGCCTTAAGTATAAAGAATCCACACCCAGAGGACGTGGTTTTGATTTATCCCCAGAGTGAATTCGTGATGCCTGTTATTTCAGGGTTTTTTAGAATAATGCAATAATAGAGTAATGGAGTAATGCTAAAAACAAACAGAGAAACATTATAATCTTCTGTTTTCATTCCAATACTCCCCCGCTGACAGCGGGATCTTCGACAGTTCTCCAATACTCCCGGATTTTATTTCCAGGCATAGCCCGCCTCGCCTGAGCTCGCGATGGCGGGCAGGCCAAAGATCTCTGAACACGCTCTCCGAGCCGTAGGGTCTAGGAGCCGGAGGCCCAGAGGACGTAGTTTTCCAAGATGCAATAAACCCAAATGAATTGAGGGACTTAAACACAATAACCCAAAAAACACAACAAACTCAATAACTACCTTTTACTTGAATTTGTAATTTATTATTCTCTGCTCATTGTTTCTCATTATCTGCAATGCCACCCGAGATCCTAATCTAAATTTGTTGTACATCTCCAGCACATCGTCCGGGCTCTTGATAACCCTGCCATCTATTCCTTGAACAATATCTCCATTCTTCAATCCCAGCTTTGCAAAAAAAGAACCAGCCTTTATATTGGTAATTGATAAACCGTCTGCCTTACCATCCTTGAAATGAGGCCTTATCCTCACCTGAGTTAATAGGTGGTGAATATTCTTCATTGATTCCTGCACATCCGAGCGGCCAACTATTATTGTAGTACCTTTGCCGATTGGCTTGGACACCAGGTATTCCTTTTTAGTTCTTAAGGCAGCAGCTTCTTCTATTGTCAGAATTTCATCCCTCTCCTTAACTCTAAGGATTACCTTACCTCTTAAAATCTTCTTGACAATAGCACCCTGAACATTATCACCCACCCTGTAAAGAGCTTGCTTTTTTTTGTTAATTTCTTCTATAACAGCAAAGGAATTCTGTTGATTGCCTGAAACTGTGCCTAAAAGAGCCAATTTTAATGAAGTGGGCTGCAGGTTTTCAATCTCTTCTGCCTGCATTTCTTTAGAAACGTCTTCTCCAGAGCCAAAAATATTTCTTTTAATAATTGCCCTGTAGTAATCAAAAGTGGGTTTTCTATGCCTTTTAACATCCGGTAAATGATGCACTATAATTCCTTGAGTATTGACATTATTGAGCTGCACCCTGATGATCATGTAGAAGAGTTCCACACCAATAAAGATAATTATGGCTAAGGCAAAAAGATTAAAAATTGTCCTGTAAAGTTTTGGCATAGTGACATAAATTTAGGTGAATCTTATTTTAGGATCTCCAATGGTTCCGTGGATAATAAAAGGAAGTGTTCCCTTTTTCAGCCTTTGTTTAAAAAACCTCACCATATTGGAGACACCTCCCATGCTTTTAAAAAACGATGCAAATGGCTCTATTGTTCCTTTTAAATCTAGGGTGCTTTTCATAAATTCTTTTTTCAGTCTTATGGTTCCTGATAGTGTGCTTTTCAGCAGAGGCCCTGTTAATTCAAGACGTTTAAGGTTTATCACTTGTTTTTTGAGCACCATATCGCTCTTAATTTCATGAAATTCAATGGACTCCAGGCTCAAAATAGGCACCAGAAGTTCAACCTTGCCGTCTAACAATTTCAGATTGGCCTCCCCAGTTCCATCCATCAGGTTTTTGTGCTGCCCTCTATAGAAAATAGTCCCATAAAGGATCCCATCAACCTGCCAGCCGATCAAATCTTTTAGATGCTCATAATTGCCAATTTGAATATTCTTTAATTCAATTTCCGTATCAAAAGGAGCTTCCATGCTATTTTTTTTGAGATAGACACAACCCCTTACATCACCTCCATAAGCCAAGCAATCAAAGCAATATTTACTCTTTCCTTTAAAAAACGACCATATGTCTGGTTTGACAAAAAGACTATCAGCCCTGAAAAGCTTTATGGAAGACTTATCTTTGAGTGAAATCTCGGTCTGCCCTAATTTTAATCCAAAAGGCAGCCAGGGTTTAATCCAGTCAATTGAAAGGGTGACCGAGTTATCTAAATTGTTTGCCCTTATCTGCAGATAATCCCTGAGGTCATCTGAAGGAAAACGATAATACAAAAGACCAGCTGTTATAATAATGCAGTAAAAGATATAGCCAAACCATTTCTTGTTTTTTGAAACAAACTGTATCATATCAGCCATTCCCTATGTGGGGTATTGGCCCGCCCTGGTGCGACTTGACTGTAACGCACTCCTGTCGCAGTAATATTTGGGAAACAAGAGCTATAGAACTCAGGCCTTGCTAATCAGGTCTGGGCCAGGGAGTATTGGTTTTGTATTTTTCATTACTCCCTGGCCCAGACCTGGCTTATAGGCTTAATAGACTGATCAGAGCATGTAACGCTTTATAGACTTAACAGGCTCATTCAAGCACGTCGCGCCAGGGCAGGCCAACTCTCCATCACTCCATTTCTTCGACCTTTACTTGAAGGTCAATACCTGTAAAATAGCATCTATATAGCCAGGTTTCTTCTTGTTTTCCTTAATTGAAATCCGTTTGATGTTTACAACATTATCAGGCGATTCAATCCTGTAAAGGTAACCAATTAACTGGTGCAATGTAATCTCCTCCAATTTCATCTCAACAAGGGATTCTTGGTAAGGGCCAGACCCAGTCGAAATGGAGGGCTTCATATACTTTATATATGCCTTGACGCCAGCATCACCTGCTGTGCCTTCAAGAAATGAAAAAAGTGTAAACCCCTTCTTTCGCTTAGCAAGGACCTGCTTTATGCCTTGAGAACATCTCTGATATCTATGATATTCAGAGCTTAGCCTTGCAATCTCTTTTAGATTATCTTCTTTTGCGCTTACACCCCTTTTAACCCTCCTTCTAGCTTCAAAGAAAGGAAAAATGAAAAACTGAAATAGAAAAAAAATCGCTATAAATAATGCCGCGACCGATACAAAATATTTTTCACGCCTTGCAAGTTTCATGATCATAGTTCTAAAAGAATTGGAGAACTGAAGTGCTGGAGTGCTGGCCCGCCCTGGCGCGACTTACTAGGAACAATTTGATATCTCTCCAATAATTCGAAAGAAGAAGCCATAGAACTTAGGCCTTGCATATCAGGTCTGGGCCAGGGATTATTGGTTTTGTATCTTTTCATTCCTCCCTCACTCCTTTTCTTCCTTTCTCCCTTTCTCCATTACTCCATTACTCCATTATCCTACTTTGCACGTTTCAGCTTTATCTCAAATTTCACCCGCTTGCTAGAGCGGTCAAGATTGGCAGAACTAATAGTAACTGTACTAAAATACTCTGAGGGCTCCAGTCCTTTCTTAATAATATCTACAGTGTTAAATGTATCAGTTTCTCCTTTGATCTGTACAGCCTCTGGATCAACCACCATCCTAATCACCCTCACATCCATCGATTCAGGAACTCTAAGGGAAATATCCCGTAACAGGTCAATGACTTTATGGTCTCCACCAATTCCAGGAAGGGAAAAGGCTGATTTTTTGATTTGAGTTATTTTCACCCTCATTTGCTGTAGTGGGTCTACAACCCTTCTCACATCAGGAAATGTCTGCCTGAATGTCTCTGTGATCTGTTTATCCAGCATCCTGTAGCGCTTTTTCAAGAAATAATAATCAATACCTAAATATGTGGTTAAAAGAGATAGAATAACTATTAAGAAGACAGCAGCCTTTCGGATCTCCATCTTGAACTTGGATTCCTTCTTTCTAAGTTCAAATTCATCTTTCCTGAAATTAAAACCTAGGCCCTGCTTATTACCCCTAAGGGCAAGTGCCAAGGCGCTATCCATTGTAGCAGAATTCCAGAACTGAGCTATATTTTCGTCCACATGAACCCTTGGATCACCACCTGTCACATTAATTTCTTCAACAGGAATATCAAGAAATCGTTCTAAGAGACCTACCGTATGCGGATAAATACTTCCTATGCCAGTGACAAAAACTTTTTCTGGTCTAACCTCCCTGTTATTCTGAGATCCAAATGCATGGAGCGTATTTTGAATATCTGTGCAAAAGGACTCGAAACAAGACACGACCTGATCAGGTGCCGGGATTTGTGCATGGTTGCCGGTTGGTGCATTTGACATAGCCTCAGCTCTAAGGCTATCACAGAAAGAAAAGGTCCTGACTAAGTTTATACGTCTTTTGTGATAAAGTACCATTGTGCTTCTCTTCAGGCCTATATCTAAGAGAAGCCCATCGTCAGATATGCCCGCTTGCCTGAACAACCATAAGACTAAAGGCACACCGCTGATGTCCAAGATTTCGGGGTCAACTCCATAGCCCTCTAAAAGGGTTAGATATTCGGAGATATACTCTCGCCCTACTGAGGCAGCAAGAATACCACTTTGATCCGACTGATCAATGACGGTGAAATCAACCACCAAATCTTCTACTGGAAAAGGGACCATCGTCTCAATAGCATAGGCTATGGTCTGCCTAATCTTTTTCATGTTCCTAAAAGGCATCTGCAGATTCCGATATGATATCTTTTCCCCAGGAATTGTGCTAATGCATGTATCAGCCTTGAGATATAGTTGTTCACTCAGTGCCTTAAATGCCTCATCCAGTCCCCCAGCATCTTCAATCATAACCCTTGCACATCCTGTTATGTGATAGCCTCTCAGTCCTCCTTCTACCTGAACTGCTGTAATTGAATCACTATGTATGTCAATCCCGAGAATCTTTCCTGCCAT
>JAUWZC010000324.1 GCA_030615565.1 Desulfobacteraceae bacterium
GGGAAGTTTGCCCACTGCAGGAGGTTCAACAAGGGCCTGTAGACCCTGTTCAGTAGTAGGATAAGAGCCACTATCCAGCCTATATAGCTTAAGTGCGGTCTCTATGCTCTCAATCTGAACCCGGGCCTTTGTACGCCGAGCCTCTTCCGGTCTACCCATTATTCTCGGAATAATAAGTCCGGCTAAAATACCAAGGATAACCATAACCACCATGATTTCTATCAGGGTAAAACCCCTTCTATCACCAAATCTACATAGTATCATAATTCCTCCAATTCAGGTCTTTCAGCCGATCATCTGGTTCATTTCAAAAATGGGGAGTAATATAGAAATAACAACAAATCCAACAATCAGGCCCATTATCAGAATCATAATCGGCTCGAGCATTGAGGTCAATGCCATGATGCGCGATTCTACCTCTCTTTCATGTGTGTCTGCAATTTTATTCAGCATGCTTTCCAGCTCCCCACTTTGCTCACCTACAGATATCATTTGTGTAACCATGGATGGAATCCATCGGCTTTGTGAAAGAGAACCAGCCAGGCTTTTACCTGCCTGAATTTCATCCACAGCTTTATCAAGGACCTCAGCAATCAGAACATTATTAACAATGTTTCGGGCTATTTGTAGGGAGGACAAAAGAGAAACACCACTTTGGAGAAGGCTGCCTAGTGTCCTTCCAAATCGAGCAAGGGCAATTTTTTGGTTAATGGGGCCAAGAACAGGAATACCAAGCTTGAGTTTGTCCCATATGTAATGGACACCTGGTCTTTTTTTACTATACCTTATTATTACAATACCACTAAACATAGCCAGCAAGATAACCCACCAGAAAGAGACTAAAAAATTACTTACATTTATGAGCACCATAGTAGGCAGAGGAAGTGTGTGATGCATCTCGATGAAAATCTTTGTAATATTAGGTACGATAAAGGTTATAAGGAAAAAGAGGATAAAGGTCCCAATTAATGACATAAAAACTGGATAGGCAAGGGCCGCTTTAAAGCGCCCTCTCAAGGCCTGTTGGTTCTCACCAAATTCTGCCAGATGATCCAATACCACATCAAGAGATCCTGAAGCCTCGCCAGAGCGGACCATGTTAATGTAGAAATTCGAAAATATTTTAGGATGTTGAGCTAGAGAGAAAGCCAGGCTGTTACCTTGGTTGACGGATTCCTTTATCTGGGCAATGGTTTTCTTAAGGATGGGTCTGGAGTTCTGTGATATGAGGGAATCTAAAGACGCAACAAGTGGAACCCCTGCACCCAATAAAGTAGAAAGTTGGCGTGTTACAGCATAAACCTCTCCAGGTTTAACACGCTGGAAAATAGCAAAGAGAGAAAGAGTATCTGAGGGTCCGCCCTTGGGCTGGGAAACTGTCTCTTTTACTTCAACTGGAAAGATCCCCGAGGCCCTGAGTTTCTGGCGGGCTGCAACTGTGCTGTCTGCATCAAGGATTCCCTTCAGGGTCTTTCCAGAGCTATCAAGTCCTGCATATTCATAAACTGGCATAATGTAAGGCTATATTTAGCTTGTTTCAATGTAGAAAATTTTTTAGCATAGATACTGTTGATGAAAAATAAATACAGAGGCAGAACCATTAGCTGAATTGGTATTGAACAGAAATTCTCAACGAAATTTACCTTTTATAAATATAACTATATCATAAATATGCTAATAATATCTATTTTTTATGTCAAACAATGGTCACAAAATGTATGCTTCAAAAAGGCAATAGGAATAATTCAGATAACTTATTTACCCTTATCACATATAGTTATACACCCCTTGACCTGTTTTTCTACCCAGCCTTCCAGCCCGGACCAATTTAACAAGAAGTGGAGCAGGCCGGTATTTTTCACCAAATTCTTTCTGAAAGCTTCTCATGCAGGCAAGTAGAATATCAAGCCCAAAGGCATCGGCTGCAGCAAGAGGCCCTAATGGAAAGCCAAGACCTTTAACACAACTTCTATCAATCTCCTCTG
>JAUWZC010000114.1 GCA_030615565.1 Desulfobacteraceae bacterium
AGTTTCAAGAACCTTAACTTTTGTATCCTCTTTCTTAAGATTTACATCTATATAAATCAGTTCCCCTTCCCTTTTTCTATCTTGATCCTTTAACTCCATAACACCTGCTCTAACTGTTACCATCTGGGGTCTATGAAAGGGACAGATAATATCTGCCATGAGATCCCTGCCAAAGAAAGGTTTTGTGGCCACAATCAATCTCATCTCTTTATCAATATCAATCTCAGTGCAGTCCGCAATGCAACCTGTGTTCAATCTTGCCGACAACCTCGGTGCCAAATCTCTTCCTATGCATGTTGCTCCGATCAACAGTATCTCCGGTTTTTCCTTTAAGACCTGTTTAAAAATAATATCCGTATAAATCTCTGTACGGTAATCTTTAGCAATAGGATCATCTGCTATGATCACCCTGTCAGCTCCGTAAAAAATAAGTTCTTCTGCCATTTCTGTAACATTTTGACCAATAAGGATAGCTGTAACAACTACCCCAAGTTTGTCTGCTAGGGTTCTACCTTTTCCCAATAATTCAAGGGAAACTCGGGCCGGCTTTCTATCTCCTTCCTCAACAAAGACCCACAACCCATTATATTCTTGTAGATTGTCAGTTGACATATAAGCAGCCTCAAAGAAGCCCTTTTTGTTTCAATGTTTGAATCAGCCTACCAGCCACCTCATCTGGCTCACCTTCTAAAATCGTGACCTTTCCTTTTTGCACCTTTTTACTGTAAACCTTTCTGGATTGTGTCGGGGAACCCTTTAAACCAAAATGCTTTTTATCTTTTACGAGATCCTCGGCTGTCCACACCTGTACCTCTTTATCCCTATATGCCTCCATTATACTGTCCATAGGGGGAATTCTTGGTTGATTAATTTCTTTTTCTACAGTTATTAAGGCAGGAAAGGAGGCCTCCAATATCCTAAAACCATCTTCCAGCTTTTGTTTTATCTTGACTGAATTCCTATTCACAGTAATCACCGTTGCATAGGTTAATTGCGGTAGATTCAGTAATTCTGAAAGCTGAGGACCTACTTGGGCTGTCATAGCATCCCATGACTCTTTACCACAGAGGATGAGATCAAAACTTGGTATCTTTGTAATAGCAAGACTTAAGGCATAGGAGGTGGACAAGGTATCGGAGCCAGCAAATATTCTATCATTCAGTAATATTGCCTTATCAACCCCCATACTCAAGGCCTCTCTAAGGGCATCCTCTGCCTGAGGAGGGCCCATAGAAAGGGCGGTTATCAAACCACCATGCTGTTCTCTTAGTTGAAGGGCTGCTTCAAGAGCATTTTTATCATTAGGATTTAAAATGCCTCCAACACCTTCCCTGATAAGAGTACCTGTCTTGGGATCCCAGCCTATGTCGCTGGTTTCAGGCACTTGCTTGATGCAGACTACTATATTCATCTTTCCAGTCTTTAGGTAAGTGATTAGGAGGTGATTGGGTTTAAGGAAAAATTATCTCTCCTCTGCGTGCCCAGCGTCTCTGCGGTGAACTGCTATTTCTTTTCTTTAGATTTCTTTTGAGCGGGCCAATGCAGAACCAACAAGTGTCTTTTGAATCTCAGTACTTCCTGCAGTAACACCTGGAGAGGCAATCGTTCTATAGAGTTTTTCTATCTTGTAGTCCTTACAGTACCCATAAGAGCCATGTATCTGTAATGCCTTTCTGGCAACTTCCTGAATTGTGGGGACAACAAAAAGCTTAAGGGCGGCTGAGTCTACCGCGATATCATCACCTTCATCCTGCTTGGAGGCTACTCTATACGTCCACCATCTGCTGGCCTCGATTGAGGCATGCATCTCTGCCAACATCCACTGAAATCCTTGCATATCGGTCATTGGTCTGCCCCTGACTATTCTCTCTTTTGCAAATCTCAAGGATTCATTCAGGCACTCCTGTCCCATGCCAACCATAAATGCCATCTGCTGAACCCTCTCCCCAGCAATCCACCTGAGCAAGATATGAAAACCCTTACCTTTTTCACCCAGAATATTTTCTTTTGGTACCTTAACGTCTTTTAGAAAAATATCCACTAAACCTTGACCTGCAAGACCCATCAGGGACCATGGTTTAGACCAGGTGTAACCCTCAGAACTTTTGTCTACAACAAATGCTGTAACTTTTTCGGTTTCATCCTTTGCATAAAAAACCCCGTATCCTTTCTTATGCCCATAGGAAATGAATCTCTTTGTTCCATTTAATACATAATGATCTCCATCTGGTTTAGCACTCGTGGTAATCGCCGTTGGATCTGACCCAGTGCCTGGTTCAGTAAATGCCATAGCTGGCCATAGGGATCCATCGCAGAGAGGAGGGATAAATCTTTTTCGGAGATCCTCTGAACCCCAATGATAGATGGTTTCTACAACACTATTGTTCAAAGCCATCAGAAAGGCGACTGCTGATCCTGTCTTTGCCAGCTCTTCCAGAATCAATATAACATTTAGTGCACTTGACCCGATGCCACCGTATTCCTTTGGGATCATCATACCCAGCATCCTTGCCTTGGCAAACTTCTGCCAGATATCATCTGGAATAGCATCTTCCTCCTCTATCTTGGCTTCAATTTGTTCAATTTCCTGTTTGGCCAAATCCCGAGCTGCCTTAACCATCATTTTACTTTCACCTGATAGAGTAAAATCCATCTTTCTCTCCTTTCCTTGATTAAATGACCAAAGATAGCCTATAATCCTACGATTACTATGCTAATAACATTCATCTGTGGAAACCCACCTAAGTTATGGGTAAGACCGATTTTTGGATCCTTGATTTGCCTTTCTCCGGCCTTTCCTTGAAGTTGCTTGTACATCTCATATAACATTCTTAATCCAGAGGCCCCAATAGGATGACCAAAGCATTTCAGACCCCCGTCAGGTTGTGAAGGTATCTTTCCCTCTATCGTAAAAAAGCCATCCTCAATATCATTTCTTGCCTTTCCCCTGGGTGATATCTGCAAATCTTCATAGGTAACAAGCTCGGTAATGGAAAAGCAATCATGAACCTCCATCATATTGATTTCTTCCCTGGGATTTTTTATGCCTGCCTCTTTATATGTCCTTGCAGCTGTCCTGACTGTACTCTCAACATAGGTGCCATCCCATTGCGTGTACCCCAATTCCTCGCCAGAACTAATGCCGATCTGAAGTGCCTTCACGAATACAGGATCAGCTATGAAATCATTGGCCATATCAGCCCTGCACACAATCGCTGCTGCTGCCCCATCGCTTACTCCACAGCAGTCAAGAAGACCAAGAGGTGAGGCAATTATAGGGGCATTTAATACATCTTCTTCTGTTATAATTCTGTGTAGGTGTGCCTTTGGATTTATTGAACCATTTTTATGACTGTTGACTGAAATCTTGGCCAGGCTCCTTTTTCCTTCTTCTGTAGACATACCGTACTTGGAGAAATACCTATTGGCCATCATTGCAAATGCACCAGGGGCACTTATAGCTGGAAAAATAACCCTATTTTTTGTACCCAAGATCGTGCTTACCTCTGAAAGGCCACCATAACCAGTATCCTTTAGCTTTTCTGCTCCCATAGCCATGGCAATATCATAAGCACCAGAGGCAACCCCATAAACCGCACCTCTTAATGCCTCGGAACCACTGGCACAAAGATTCTCAACCCTGGTTACCGGTATAAAAGGTAGCTTTAAGGTCCTGCTAAGAGGCAGGGCCGACTTCCCAACATTTAACTCCTCATAACAAGAGCCATACCAGGCCGCCTGAATATCCTTTTTCTCTATGCCTGCATCCTCAACTGCTTCAGTAAACGCCTCAACGATTAAATCTTCGGAGCCCTTGTCCCAATGCTCTCCAAATTTGGTGCAACCCATTCCAATAATAGCAACCTTATCCTTTATCCCTTCCCCCATATTTATCTCCTTATCTCAAACCGGTACTGCCTTCCAAAAATAGCCAACAATACCTCCTCTTTCATCAACGTACCTTCGTCTAAAACTCACCTCGACTGGCATACCTATCTTCATTGATTCAAGATCACAATCCGTAACATCAAACCAGAACCTGCCACCTCCATCAAAATCAATAACCGCATATATTCCAGGTGGATTGGGTGTAAAGGCCAGGAGATCACCTGTAAAGCTGAAAATAGTTCCTTTCTTATCAGAAAACCGGTAGTATTCCATCTCATCAATAGCACCGCAATCAGGGTTAACACACACCTTTTGAGCAGGATATTGAGGTGTCCCGCATTTTTTACACCGTGTTCCACATAGGCCTAATATCTCTCTCCTGTCTCTCCATGTTAAAGATAAGGCAGTGTAAGGTATTGCCTCAGCCCTGATTCCCCCTTCAGGGGAGATAAAATTCCTAAATGCGAGATACTTCTCGTAATTATTAAGATCCCTTTTTGACTCTAAATACCTCTTAACTCCTCTTTTTTGACCTTTGATTTTTTCTATCTCTTCTGTAACCTGGAATAATAGGGCATCACTTCCATTACCGAAACCGGCCACGATTATCTTATCTCCAGGACTTGAATCTTCAAGGGCTGAGATCAATATCATTAAAGGATAAGAGGTACCAATATTGCCCATAACAGTCATTAGATGATCCTGAACTTGATCTGGTTCAAATCCCAATCTTTTGTATATTGCTATATGGTCCCTGGGATAAATTCCGGGAAAGGCCACCTTAGATATATCTTTTTGCTGGAGATTGTATTTAGAAAGGAGACCTGATATGGCCTCAGGTATAAATTTCCTATAGCCTTGCTCCCTTCCGAATCTATCCTCCCAGGCTCTATCAGTTCTATCATTTTCTGTTCTCCAATGATCGGGAAAATCATAGGAGACACAGTAGTAGCCTTCCCAACTTGCAATTACCCCATCATCTCCTAATAAAAGAGATGCTGCACCGTCACTGAAGCTAAGCTCTTGAGAGCTACCGGGTTTACCAACCCTGACGTCTGATGCACATAAAAGGAGGTTATTTGCTGAGCCAGCACCAATACTATCAATTGCGGCAATCAATGCAGATGTACCGGCACTGGTGGAGTCGGTAAAATCAGCGGTTCTGATTTGACTTTTCAGGTCTAAGGCGGTCCCTATTATATTGGCACACCTTCTTTCCTTGAATGGTGATGTTGTTGTAGCAAAGTAGAGACCATCCACATAATCCCTGTCGTATCCCTCCAAACAGTTCATGGCAGAGGCAACGGCCATGGTTACACTGTCTTCATCAAAATTGGCCACACACTTTTCTCCCTTCATATAGGTAGCCTGATGGAGCCAACCCATACTCTTAAAAATAATGTCCCTATTTATTCTATTCAAAGGGAGATAACCACCATAAGAGACAATACCTATCATCTTAATTGACCTCCTTGTTTGCTAGAGCCTCAGATTTCTGGCCATTATAGCAGTTTTAATCTTTTTCCCTTACAAATCTCTATAATATGAAATACTTATGTGAATTTTAATAAGGTTTAAAAAAGCGCTTTTCCTACCAAAAAAGCTTATTAATAAAAGAAAATGTAACCGTTCACTGGTTCAGAGGTTCAGAGTTGACTGAAAATCTGAACCAGCGATACGTGAGTGCTGAATATAATAGAAGGCATGAGAACAGAACGATAAACAACAGCGCTGCCATTCGAGGTTTCATCAATGACTTGCTGGCCTACGAGTAAGGTCAACGAAAAAAGGCAACCCGACTCGGCTGCTTTCGACAGGCTCAAGCCCTGAGCTTGCCGAAGGGAGCTCGTCGCAGGCTGAACGGTGAACGCTGAACCTGTGAACGCTTCCACTTTGCTAAATATTGAGGGTCTCCTTAAGGCCTTTTGAAGACATAATTAAGCTGACCATTTGGCAGTGTATTGAACTCGGTTTTTAACTCCATTCCGACATTTAAATCTTCATATGGCATATCCTTTGATATTCTACCAAAGACCTTGTAGTCACCATAATCAAGGAGGGCAATAATGTAAGGAAGATCATCCTCAAATCCCACTGGTCCATACTTTAGCTCACTAAAGCTTAATAGTGTTCCAGCCCCTGTTACCTCAAACCATTCAGTATTGCTATTTAAACACGTAGAGCAATCCGATCTTGGTGGAAAGTAAATAGCCCCGCACTCCTTACATCTGGTGCCCATTACTTTTCCTTTCTCAAGATAGCTTATAAAATCATTAGTCTTGGTAATAGCTGTAAAACTTACTGTACCAAATTTTTTAAATCTATCATCTACTTCCTTTTTTGCCATTCTTTTACCTCCCCAATATAGTTACATTTCCATACAGACCGACACCACCAATATTATGGACAAGGCCAATCTCTGGATCTTTAACCTGCATTTCTCCGGCCTCTTCCCTCAGTTGAAGCACTATTGTCCTAATCTGTGATCCTCCTGTCGCCCCAATTGGATGTCCTTTTGACAGAAGCCCGCCATCGACATTAATAGGGATACTTCCCTCTTTATAAGTCTCCTTAGATGCAATCAGATCCTTGCCTTCTCCAGGCTTAGCAAACCCTAAGTTCTCGTATGCCATCATCTCTGCAATGGTAAAGCAGTCATGTACCTCAGCAACATCAATATCTTTTGGGGTAACCCCGGCCATTTTATATGCCTGTTTTCCTGCCTCAATACCTACACTTAAACCAGTCAAAAGATCCCTTCCGGCCATATTAACCGCTTCAGAGGCTGCCCCGAGGCCTAATATCCAAACAGGCTTATCACATATAGCCTTGGCCTTTTCCTCATTAGCTACAATGATACAGGAGCTGCCGTCTGCATTAGCACAGCAATCTCCGACCCTTAAAGGTTTGGCAACGGTAGCAGATATATTACTTTCAGGATCAGTAAACATCTCCAGGGTTACAGGCTTTCTGTATACAGCCTTCTCATTTATCTGACCATACGTGGCTGCCTTAACCCTTATTTTAGCCAGGTCTTCACCTGTTGTTCCATACTGAGCCATATGAGCTTGGGCATACATGGCATAATATGCTGGCATCATAGTACCAAAAGGAGATTCCCACTGAATATCAGCTCCCCTTCCCATCCTCTCCTGTGCCTCGCTGGATGA
>JAUWZC010000016.1 GCA_030615565.1 Desulfobacteraceae bacterium
GAACATTCACATGCGGCTCAATGGGGCGTTGTTTTAGATGGTGAAATTGAACTGACTATTAACGGCAATGAAAATATTTTTACAAAAGGGGATACGTACTTTATTCCCAAAGATGTCCCGCATAGTGCGAATATAAAAGCAGGATACAGAGACCTAACATTATTCAATCAAAAGGATAGATACAAAGCGAAGGATTAATGCCAAGGCAGCATATCAAGACGTTCCACCGGACGGCTAAAAGCCCGGGCATTTTGAAAGATTGTAACTTTTGACCAATTATACAGCTTTTCAGTCTTCATTGGCACTTATCCACCGCCGGTGGACTCTTCGTTAGCCCTCTCCTCAACGACCATCATCTCACACAAAATGGTTGACATGATGGTATCAGAATGATACTATAATAACAATGCCACCGAAGATAAAACAACTCATCAAAGAACTTGAAAGGGCAGGCTTTGTTAATCGGGGCGGCAAAGGCAGTCACCCCAACTTCGTTCATCTAAAAGTGGCAAAACCTGTAACAATTTCCGGCAAAGTTGGAGATGACGCCTTGCACTACCAAGAAAGGGATGTCAAAAAAGCGATTGAGGAGTCGAAAAAATGAAAAATTCCGACTTTTATTTGAAAATTGTTGAATGGTCTGAAGAGGATCAATGTTATGTGGGCACTTGCCCGGGTCTTTTCTACGGAGGTTGCCACGGAGATAATGAAGCTGAAGTTTACAAAGAACTGTGTGAAATTGTTGAAGAAAATATTGTCCTATATAAAGAAAACGGCAAACCTCTTCCCCCTGAAACCGCCGGAAAGGAATATTCTGGTAAATTTCTACTTCGACCCGGAAAGGAATTACACAAAGCCCTTGCTATACGCGCTCTACAGGCAGATGAAAGCTTGAACAATTTCTGCCTAAACGCATTGAAAAAAGTGATTTTACACTCTAATCGTTCAAACGGGCTAACAAAGGGGTCAACCTGACCGCAAACAGCTCGGCGATTTTTCAAATGCGATATTTTGCATCAACGCTGGCGGTTTGTAAAGGTCTGTACCCCGAAAAGTTTGCGGCAGATTACCCCTGCCGTTATGCGGAGCAATTAATCATGACTAGTGGACAAGAATTTAGGATAGAAAGTGGATATATGCCCGGCTCAATCGGTAGGATTGCTGAACTTCATGGTACCTATTATCATGTCCATTGGGGGTTTGGGCTCTATTTTGAGGCAAAGGTTGCCACTGAGCTTTCGGAGTTTCTCCAGCGGTATGATAAAAACAGCGATGGAATTTGGATTGCCACAGTGAATGGCCGAGTTGAAGGTTCAGTTATTATAGACGGTATTCATACTGAAAATGAAGGCGCTCATTTAAGGTGGTTCATCATATCTGATACTTTGCGGGGAAAAGGAGTTGGAAGGAAGCTTATCAATAGAGCAATCGATTTTTGCAAGAGCAAGGGCTACAAAACGATATACCTCTGGACCTTCGAGGGACTTGATGCTGCAAGACACTTATATGAAGAGGTAGGCTTTAAGCTCATTAAGCAACAAAGTGGAGTTCAATGGGATACTGAGGTAACCGAGCAATATTTTGAATTAAGAAATGAATGAAGGCGCATAACAAGGCCGTTGAAGTCGGAGCGGCTAATACGCGCGGCTTTTGAGGGTCAGGGGTAAAACCACTTATATTTATCTTTACCAAAGCTGCGGCAAATACCCGCCGCCCACTTAACGGCAGCGTTGAGCATACAGAAATATAGCTCACCTCTGCCTTAAAAACTTGACTTGTATATTCTTGTCATATACATTTGTAATTAATGGAAAACGAATTTGAACATTTTTTAGGTTTCCAGTGGGACCAAGGGAATGTTGATAAAAACCTCATCAAACATGAGGTCGAAAACTGGGAGTGTGAGCAAGTATTTTTCAATAGACCGCTTCTTGTTATCTACGATCCAAAACATTCGATATCTGAAAAACGTTGGGCTGCATTTGGCAAAACGGATGGAGATCGTTTTCTTACCGTGGTATTCACGAAGAGAGGCGATCTGATTAGAGTAATTTCCGCCAGGGATATGAATAAAAAAGAAAGGGAGTTTTATAATGAAAAAGGATAAAACTATTCCTAAATTTAAAAACGAAGACGAAGAACGAGAATTCTGGGCAACTCATTCTCCTCTTGATTATTTTAATACAAAGGATTTCAAAAGGGCTTCTTTTCCCAAATTAAAGCCATCATTAAAATCAATCTCAATTCGCCTCCCGGAGGGTATGCTTGCTGAACTAAAAACCCTCGCAAACAAGAAAGATGTGCCTTACCAGAGTCTGGCAAAAATCTATCTTGCCAGACAAATTTCCTTAGAGCGTGGGTCTTTCCGCACTGCTCCAAAATTGAGAAGACAGAAACCTGATGCCCAACAAGGCGCTGCACCCGATTCCTAAAAGGCTGCGCCTTTCAGGAACGGGTGAGCTTTAAGTTAAAGGGATATAAAATATACCTAAATTATGAGAGGTGGATGGGCTTTGGTTTTCGAGTATTTCTTATTGATGAAGAAGACAAAATAATACGAATTCCTACGAGTAGATTTGATAGGCTTCGAAATAGAGATCTTAAAGAGGCACTTATCCAACATAAGGATTCTCGAATCCGTTATGCAATGGTTATTTTACAACTAGAAAATAGGAAACCAATATCAATAGTCCAGATTGATTATAGTTATCTGTTGTTCGATTCTGAAGGGCGAATTGATCCTGATTTCCTTGATGGATATTGCTGAACACCCTGTCTTCAAATAGTCTTAAGATTTATATGTCTAATCATGCTTTCTTGCTCGTCTCCTGCTCCCTTCTCTTGTTTCTAATCCTTTCGTCTGCAAGCCTGTTAGCTATTTCATATGTCGGCTCGTTATGCTCTTTAGAAACTGAAATAATCCTCCAGATTTTTTCCTCTATTTCCTCTACCTTCTTCATTCCTTCCTCTGCTGTACTGTGCTTTGACTCCATGTAAATTGCGATCAGCCCACCTGCATTTATCACATAATCTGGTGCGTAACGTATCCCTTTTTCATATAGCATTTTTCCATGGCGGTTTTCTTTTAGTTGATTGTTGGCTGCACCGGCAACTATCTTACACTTGAGTTTTGCAATAGTCTCGTCATTTATTATGGCACCAAGAGCACATGGAGCAAAAATATCACAATCTACCGAATAGATTTCTTCCAAAGTCACAACTTTGGCACCAAATTCTTGAGAGACTCTCCTGGTCAGCTCCTCCCTCATGTCTGTAACTATAAGTCCAGCCCCTTCTTTGTGTAATTCCTTTGCCAGATTATATCCGACATGCCCTACTCCCTGAATAGCGACCGTTAAACCCGATAAGTTAGAACTTCCGTATACATCCTTGGCGCAAGCTTTTATTCCACAAACCACACCATGAGCCGTAAATGGAGAAGGATCGCCAACCTCTTTGGATATGCCTGCTACATAATCTGTTTCTTTGTGCATTATCATTGCATCCTCAACTCCGATCCCCACATCTTCGCCTGTTAAAAACCTTCCTTTAAATGTCTCTACAAATCTACCATGGGCCCGTAGAAGCGCCTCAGTTTTCTGCTCAGGTTTAGCCATTATAACTGCCTTTCCACCCCCTACGTCTAAACCTGAAATAGATGCTTTACGAGACATGCCTTTGGCGAGTCTCAGCGCATCAATTAGCGCTTCTTCCTCATTATGATAGCTCCACAGCCTGGTACCACCCCAAGCTGGCCCCAATGTTGTGTCATGAATAGCTATTATGGCTTTAAGACCCGATCCTTTATCGTAAAAGAATGCAACCTCTTCACAACCATAGTCTTCTAAATTTTCGAATATCATCGACATAGAACCTCCTTTATATATCTAAAAATTCACAAAATACACATACACTATTTAGTGCCTGAACGAAAAGTCATGTTCAGGCAAAATCCGAATATCGAAATTAGAAATTAGAAACAAATCAGAATATTAAATGCTTCCGAGTTCCGTATTCCGAAACTCGGAATTCGGAAACAAAATGACCTAAACTAACACCTTGGAATTTGATCTTTATGTCATTGGAGCATTTCTATTTTCGTCATTGTCCTTCGACTTCGCTCAGGATGGTGAGCCAATCGAACCATTTCGTATTTCGTGCTTCAGATCTCTTATTTTTGACCGAAAAAACGGGGTTTTCGATCAAGCACTATTTAGGTGAGGCTTTAATGGTTACAAAAACCTCCTTTCAGATAAGAACAGTCTAAAATAATGGTGCATGTGTGTCAATGAAAAGGCATTGTAAGATATGGCAATTGTGATTGATGTGTTTTTGGATGTTTTATGAAAGAGGCTAATGGATAGGGGCTGAGGAGGTGGCAGCATATAACACTGGGAGTCCAGGGTTTGATTTTTTCATCGGTTTATACTATTTGTTTTTTCATGGCTAAATTTTTAGAATATAAAAAGTTACATGATTATGCAGATACAAAGAGATTTGTTTTTTGCTGCCTTCTTGGTATTTCCCTTCTGCCCATCCTTGTTGGGTTCACTGTGATCCCCTTTCCTTATCAGTGGATTGGCAATATCGATCAGGTAAATTTCAATGAACCATCAGGAATTGTTTTTCATCCTGGACGAGAAACGCTCTTTGTTGTGGGAGATGAAGGTGATGTTTGTGAAATCCAAAGAGATGGAACCTTAGTAAAGCAGAAAAGGATTCTTGATGCTGATTTCGAGGGAATAACATGTGATCCTCTAACTGGCCTTCTGTATATAGTGATCGAGGGAGAGGAAAAGATCATTGAAGTTGATCCTAAGGATTTCAGAGTACTGCGGAAATTTTCAATCGACAGGACTTTCCATGGAGCAGTTGTTCTTAAACCTGGGGGTCATGGTATTGAAGGAATCGCTTTCGTACCCGATTCAAATCACCCGGAAGGTGGAACATTCTATGTTACCAACCAATGCCTTGATCCGGATGATCAGGAAGATCCATCTGCTATCTTTGAACTTGAAGTGCCTCTTAGAAGCAGTTCTAATGGAGGTAATATAGCAAGAATCGTCAAATATTTTCCCTTTGGGGTCATTGACCTTTCTGCATTACATTATGATGAGAAAAGCGGTCATCTATATGTTATAAGCGATGCAACGAATACTTTCTTCGAAATCACAACTGAAGGGAAGATTCTCAAGGCTTACGCCTTTCCAGGGGATAACCAGGAAGGAATTGCAGTGGACACAAAAGGATTCCTTTATATTGCACAGGATTCAGGAGGAATTATCAAGGTCAAATGGAACAGAAAGAGGTAATGTGCTTGGTGCTATGCTTTAGGGAGCCTATACATTAATAGTGATAATGTGCTATTTAGTGAAAAGGCAGATCAAAGTTTTCAGGTTGATTTTGGTATTGTCTTAAGATATATAACACTATTAAATAAAAAGTGGGCTAAAGTTATGAATAGCGTTATTGCAGCTTAACATTTAAAATTTAGGAATTTTTAAACTTTTGCTATTTTAGGTACTTATGATGTGATAATCTTGACGGCTTCGTAAAAAGTCCAACTGTCCCGTCCTGACGGGATTACGCTTCATCTTTCGTCATTGCGGCGTACCGGTAAGTATGCCTCATTCCTCAAGATTCGCAAGCCTTGCATTTGGAGCATTTTACTTTGCCGTCCAATTTTTGACTTTTTACGAGTTTATCAATCTTAAGTTAATGTAATTCATTTGGTTTAAAGGAGGCTTTAACAGTGGAAATTAAGACATTAGGTGTAGTTGGTGCAGGTCAAATGGGATCTGGAATCGCCCAAGTAGCTGCTACTTATGGGCTTAAGGTAGTTATGAATGACATAGCCAAAGAATTTGTGGATAAAGGTTTTGCTGCCATTGAGAATAATCTTTCCAGGATGGTAAAAAAGGAAAAGATATCCTCAGAAGACAAAAGCAATATTAGTTCCCGGATAAAAGGCTCAATTGATGTTTCTGATATGAAAGAGGTTGATTTTGTAGTAGAGGCAGCAATAGAAAATGAGGAGCTAAAGTTAAAGCTATTTGCCGAGCTTGATGGGATCTGCACCCCAGATGTGATTCTATCTTCAAATACCTCCTCAATCTCTATAACAAAGATTGCTGGAGCAACAAAGAGGCCTCAACAGGTAATAGGCATGCATTTTATGAATCCAGTTCCAGTGATGAAATTGGTAGAAATCATCAGGGGCTTAGCAACAACTGATGAGACTAATAAAGTTACCCATGATTTGGCCATTAAACTCAATAAGGCACCAGTGGAGGCAAATGACTTTCCTGGCTTTATTAGCAATAGGATACTTATGCCCATGATAAATGAGGCTACCTACACACTATTTGAAGGGGTAGGTACTGCTAAAGCCATTGACGATGTCATGACCTTGGGAATGAATCACCCTATGGGTCCTTTGGCATTAGCTGATCTTATCGGATTAGATACCTGTTTATCTATAATGGAGGTTCTTTATAAAGGTCTTGGTGATTCTAAATATCGACCATGTCCCCTCCTTAAAAAGTATGTAGACGCTGGTTGGCTTGGGAGAAAAACCGGAAAAGGCTTTTATGATTACAGCAGTTGAAAAAGATCATTGGAGAGACTAAAACATGTTTGAACATGAGGTTAACCCTGAGAATATAAAGAAAGCGGCATTTGTTGTAGCAATACCATCTTACAACGAGGCAGACTCCATTGCCTTTCCTGTGCAACAGGCAGATAAAGGTATACAGTCGTTCTTTGGAGATATAGAATCGGTTATTATAAACTGTGATAATAACTCCAATGACGGCACAAAGGAAATATTTCTGGGCATAAAAACTAATACACCAAAGATATACATATCAACAGAGCCTGGTGTTAAAGGGAAAGGGAGAAATTTTAAAAACCTCTTTAAAAAGATTGTTGATCTTGAGGCTGAAGGGGTGGTGGTAGTTGATGCTGATCTAAAGAGTATAACGCCAAAGTGGATAAAACATTTAGGAGAACCCCTTTTTCAGGATTTTGGTTATGTTGCCCCCCTTTATGTGAGACATAAATATGATGGTACTATAACAAACTCTATCGCTTATCCTTTAACACGCTCTCTTTATGGCAGAAGGGTCAGACAGCCTATAGGTGGAGATTTTGGCTTTTGTGGAAAATTAGCCCAAGTCTATCTTCAAAGTGATACCTGGTCGGAGGCCATAGCCAATTTTGGCATTGACATCTGGATGACTACCCTTGCCATGAACGAAAATATCCCCATTTGCCAGGCCTTCATGGGTAGGCCCAAGATTCACCGAGCCAAGGACCCGGGCGCTGATCTTGGACCCATGTTTAGGCAGGTGGTAGGCACTATTTTTGATATGATGATAAAATTTTATCCTTTCTGGAGTAATGTAAAATGGAGTAAGCCAACTTCAATCTTTGGTTTTGGCCTTGGAGAAACTGAAATGCCACCACCCGTTAAGGTCAATAAGGAAACATTATTTCAAAAATTTAAGGAAGGTTTCAATAGCTGTGGTCATATTTGGAAAAAGATCCTCCAGAAAGAAACGGTTAATAAATTACAAGAGATAAGGAAAATGGATAAAGACCAATTTGACTTTCCTACAAACCTCTGGATCAATGTTTTGATCGATTTTACTGTTGCCTACAGGGATAAACTGTGGATAGAAGATGAACTTCTGGACTCCCTTATCCCTATATATCTAGGCAAAACCCTTTCTTATGTGAAAAAAACAGAGAGGATGTCAATAAGGGATTCAGAAGAGTTTATTGAAGAAGAGTGCATCCAATTTGAGGCAACCAAGAGGCTTTTGTTGAAGCACTGGAATGGGAGTAAGCCTAATTAGTTTTTGGTCAATTTTATTGTGGGGGGAGATTGCTTATGGCCAAGATATTAGTTGTTGATGATGAAGAACATATCAGATTGCTTTACTCTGAGGAGTTAAGTGAGGTCGGTTATGAGGTTATCACAGCCGCAGATGGATATAAATTAACAGAGAGAATAGACAAAGAAAAACCTGATCTAATTGTACTGGATATAAAGATGATTGACTACAATGGTCTCGATCTATTGCAGGAGATTAGAAATAGGTTCTATAATCTACCGGTCATACTTTGTACTGCCTACGATACCTTCAAAGAAGATATTAAATCCATTGCTGCAGATTTTTATGTCATTAAATCTTTTGATTTAACTGAGCTTAAGAAGAAGATAGAAATGGCATTAGAGGCAAATATACCTTAATCTTAATATCCTTCCTCATCTTTCTTCCGCCAGCATAAGGTAAATCCCGAAGAGGAGAAAAAGAAGGTTTGCCAGCCATGCACCAAAAATTGGGGGCAAGGCCCCGGACAGGGCTAGAGATCGGGACAGTCCAAATGTCAACAGATAAAGAAAACTAATACCTATACCAATGGTAATACCAAAAGGAACCCCACCTTTTTTCTTTCTTAACCCCAGTGGAATTCCCACTATTATTAGTACCAGTGATATAAAGGGAAAGGCTATTTTATTATGAAGATCTACCTGGCATCTAGTTGAATCATAGCCCTCCTCCCTTATTTTTCTTGTGTATTTTCTTAGCTCCCAAAAACTCATCTCCTCTGGTGCCTTCATGGTCCTCTCAAAATCTTGAGGAGTTTCAGGAAGCTGTATTGTATGATTGCTAAACCTAATTGTTTTCCTTGACCCATCAGGTTCAATTTTTTGGATAAACCCATCATTGAGATACCATATACCCTTAATCCATTTTGCCCTCCTGGCATCAATTCTTTTAATTAATTTAAAGTCTTTATCAAAGAAAAAGATTGAAAGTCCCTCTATTATACTCTTCCTGCTGTCGTATGATCGAATCTGGTAAATGGAGCCCTTGCCCCTGTACCAGAGGTGAGACAACTTGTAAGCTCCTTGAGGATTCTTTTTTTCAACCTGGATATTCCATATATTATTAGCCACCGAGCTGGTAATAGGGACAATGGATTCAGAGAGAAAAAAAGACCCGACTCCAATAAAAATCGAGATTAATATTAAAGGAGAAAAGAGACTAAACAGGCTTATTCCACAATTTTTCATAGCCAATATCTCGTTGTGTTTATTCATTATGCCTAACGTTAGCATAACTGAGATGAGGACTGACACAGGTATCATCTGTTGGACAACAAAAGGTATCTGATAGATAAAAAATGAAAAAACCACCTTTAAAGGGACATGAGCCTCCAAGAAATTGTCTATTTTTCCGAAGAATTCTATTACAAGATAAATTATTAAAAAGGTAATCAAAGAGATAAAGAAAAAAGTAAAGAATTCTTTATAAAGATACCGTGTAATTATTTTCATCTTCACATTATCTTTTTATTAAATGCAAAATTCTGGCGATTTTTGCTGCAGTTACTTTAATAAAGAGATCAAGTTCTTCCCCCTGGATAGGCTTTCCAGCCCGAGGTAGTTTTTTGAGATACTCTGGCTGGACAGAAACAGGTATGTTTTTAAATTCTTTTCTTGGCTTGACCTCAAATTCAGGTGGAAATCTATTAGAAAGATACATTTCCTGAAAGGAAGAGAATTTAAGGACATGGGCTGTGGCAGCAAGTATACCTATCTCTCCTTTGGAAACAAGGCCTCCATTTATGGCCTTCATAAAACCAGCCATAGACTCACCTCCCTGGGTACAGGCAATATGACCATTTTTGTTTGCTATTATCATGGCATCCATTATCTCCTGTTCAGTCACCTGGACGATGAATATCCTTTTCTGACCTGCTGCCTGATTATATTCCCTAACTAAATCAATTACCCGTGGCATAGACACAGGATTTCCGATCATAGCTGCCTGGGCCACACTCGCCTTTACAGTAACTGGCTCAAATTGCTGTCTAGAAGTGTCATCTTCCAAGTAATAGCGATATACAGGGTCAGCATGATCTGACTGGACACCAATGATTTTTGGTAGTTCAGTAATGATCTCGGCTTTTAGAAATTTTAATAAACCACTCATGATTGCAGTTATATTACCGGCATTGCCAATTGGAACAACTACAACCTTATCAGCAACCAGGTAGTCAAAGTCCTGGGCTATTTCAAATGCGAATGATTCTTGGCCCAGGATTCTCCAGCTATTCTTGGAGTTTAAAAGGGCAACATTATAATTTTCACTCAACTCCACTACTACCTTCATGCAGTCATCGAAGACGCCAGGCATCTCTAAAACCGTTGCCCCACTTCCAAGGGGCTGTAAGAGCTGCTGCATTGTGACCTTTCCTTTTGGGAGAAGAACTGCCGACCTTATAAGATCAGTTAGATATGCTGAATAAAGTGCCCCTGAGGCTGAAGTATCACCAGTAGACGCGCATATAGTTAATAAATCTTTTATATTTTTGTTTTTTGCAAAGTAATTTAAAAAACTTAAGGCACAGGCCATTCCTCTATCTTTAAAAGATAGGCTCGGATTCAGTCCTTCATTTTTAAAATAGAATGGTCCGCCTACGGCGGATTCGAGATTTTGGTTGGCCATGACTAGAGGGGTATGAGCTTCTCCGAGATATAGTATGAATTCCAATGGGATAATGGGGGCAATGAACTCATAATAGCAGAAGATACCCCTAAGGGGGTTAAAATTAAGCATCTTCCTATAGTCAAAGATACGTCTCCATAAATCACCTTCTCTACTTTCTATTTCTTCTGTTCCCTTGTGATAAAGCATTAATAACCCGCCACATGATGGGCAGGTATAAAGAAGTTGATCAATATCGAATTCATCCCTGCATTCAATACACCTATAAAACATTCTACCTGATGGTTCAGGTATAAGATATTTTCTAATATCCTCTGGAAATTCACTTAATTCCATTAAAATCTCCTATAAAACCTTCACCCTTCACCCGCCGGTGGAGCAACGAACAACAAACTTTAGGCACTTTAGGCACTTTCCCTAATCTGACCAGCCGTGGACACCGATTAGATTAACAAAACGGCAACCTCCTAAACTCTCTTGTTCCAAACTTTTTCCCTTCCTGATAACCTTGATCAATTCTTGGCTGTATCTATCACCAACAGGGATAATCATCCGCCCATCATCTGCCAACTGATCTATAAGGGGCTCTGTTAAACTTGGTGCGCCAGCCGTTACCATGATAGCATCAAAAGGGGCATATTCCTTCCAGCCCAGGGTTCCATCAAAGGTCTTAAAGAGGATATTATCATATCCCAACTGAGACAGTAGTTTTCTGGCATTACCCAGCAGTGATTTGATTCTCTCTATAGTATAAACCCTGCTACACAATCCAGCCAGGATTGCTGTCTGATAGCCAGAACCTGTCCCTATCTCTAGGGCATTTTCATTTCCCTTTAGCTCCAATGCCTCTGTCATGAGTGCCACAATGTAAGGCTGTGATATGGTCTGTCTCTCCCCTATAGGAACTGGATGGTCATTATATGCTTCTCCAGACAGGGCATCTTCAATGAAAAGGTGCCTTGGGATTTTACCCATAACCTGGAGAACCCTTTCATCTTTTATACCCCGGGCAATTAACTGATTTTTTACCATCCTTTCTCTTGAAAGATTTAAATCATGTGACATGAAACGTTACAACTCCTATATCTACTCGCCTTTCCATAACGTGCCGTTTAAATCAGCCCTCTGTCTACACCACAGACAATTAATCTCTCAAACTCCTTGGCAGGCTTGAAAAATGAAAGGCCGTATTTGTCATAAATTGCCTGTATTCGATCCTGGGTTGCCCTCACACCATTCTGGCTCACATAACGGGCAGGGCCATGCCAGCAATCGGGGAATCCGATTCCCAATATGGCTCCAATGTCCATGCTGAAATAGTCTCTCAAAACACCCTCATCCAGACAAAGAAAGGCCTGGTTTACCATGGCAAGCAAAAGCATCTCCTTTGCCTCATCACTTTCAGGAGTGGGAAGGGATGTGTTACGAACGACAAATTTTAAGGCCGATTTATCAGGCTCAAGGCCGTCTTTATAAAAACAGGCTTTACCAACGCCCGTATAGCCCGCCTCATACATCTTGATGAGAGTCTCTGGTACAGGGAGCAGGTCAGGTCTTCGGGATTTCATAAGGAGTCCTCCATGATAAATTACCCCTCCTCCGGCAGTACCATATACATGCAAAGGTCCTTGAGGAAAGCCTGCCTCAAGGGCCAGGCGGTCTATCTCCCATGGCTCAAGCCCCATTTCTGCCAGATAAAAACCTGTCATGACAAACACACCAAAGGTGCGGCTGGTATAAAATCCGGGACCATCACCCACAATGATGCAGGTCTTTCCCTGTTGACGACCGGATATCACAGCAGTAGCAAGTGCTATCTCAGAGGTCTTGGGACCCTGAATCACCTCCAAAAGGGGCATCAGGGGCGCGGGCGAAAAATAGTGCATCCCAACTACCTGTTCCGGCCGATCTGAGTTTGCTGAGATTTCCTCCATTGGTATGGTTGAGGTGTTGGAGGCAAAAATGATATCAGCATTGACATCCTGTACCTGTTTGAGGATCTTTTGCTTTAGATCCAAATCCTCGAACACAGCCTCTATAACCAGGGGAGCGCTCTTGAGTTCTCTGTAATCCTCCGTGGCTCGAATGTTATTCATCACTCGATCTTTCCGCTCCTGGAGCCAACGGCCTTTTTTAACTAATAGTTCCAGCCCATTACCAATCTTCTCTCTACCTGCCTGTGCGGTCTGCTCATCCACATCAAAGAGAAGTACCTTCATGCCATTATCCGCACAGATCTGGGCTATTCCCTGTCCCATCAATCCTGCGCCGATGATGGCTATCTCTGTTGCCGGGATGGCTTTTTTTCGATCAATCTTCGCCAGTTTCGGGCCAAGGCTGGTTAAAGAAAAAAAGAGATCAATCTTGTTTTTGACATTGGGCTCTACAATTAACGGGGCAAAATGATGCACCTCATTTCTGACAGCCTCTTCGAAAGGTAAGCCAAGGCCCTCTTCAATAGCATCAATGGCTGCCTTGAAATATGGTTTCTCCGGGCAGACAGTATAACGGTCACGGGCATTTTTAATAAGCATCTGCCGTTCCTCTATACTCAACAGATTGGGTTCCTTCCACTCAGGATCGTAGTTTCTGTTAACTATACCTTTATTGTTCTCTATCCATTTTTCCGCCTCTAAGAAAATCTTATCCTTGGAGACCACGGTCACCAGGCCTGAGTTTGTGTAAAACTCCGCAGGCATGACCTTTCCACCCATAACGATATCCAATGTAGTCTTAATACCCATGGCCCTTCTGAGAGTTTCAGGTCCACCTACAGCAGGAAAGAGGCCTACATTGACCTCAGGAAACCCCAATTTTGATCCAGATGTAGCAAAGATATGATCACAGCCCCACAGAAGGATCTCAAAACCGCCCCCAAGGGCTGTTTGACCCAACAGGACAGCCACGACCGGAAAGGGGCTTTTGGCCAGTGCCTCCAGTGTCTCCTGAAGTTTCAGGATAAGATGTTTGACACTAATGGGGGATGGGTCCTTCATAATCTCCATAAGATTGGCTCCATCCAAGAAACTCTTTACCTTTGCTGATGTTAGAATAACTCCTTTAACGCCGTCGCTGTTAGCCTTTTCTGTGGCCTTTCCCAACTCTGTAACAAATTGCTCCCCAATGGCATTAACAGGTCCAGGTGTGTCAATCTCAAAAACTGCTATGCTCTTTCCCCCATCGATTTTATATCTGAGCTCCTGCACCTCAGCATCTCCTTTGGATTTCGTTAGCTAATGTTCATTTTAGACCCGAATAATAATCCCCTCGCCCTGGGTCAATCCACCGCAAATGGCAGCCACCCCTTGTCCACCACCACGTCGCCTTAGTTCATACATCAAGGTCATTGCTATCCTAAGGCCTGATGCGCCCACCGGATGACCGATTGCTACAGCCCCACCATTGACATTGGTTATTCTGAGTAGCTTGTACCATTTCTGCTCATCTCCCCCGGCCAAGATCTTGGTGCTTACAAGGGGCATGGCTGCAAAGGCCTCGTTAATCTCAATGAGGTCCATGTCATCAATAGTCATCTCGTTTCTGTCCAGCACCTTCTTTATGCTCATAGCCGGTATCCAGGAGATGCCGTAAGGCACATCAGTTTCACCAGCCTGATCAACAATTGTGCCCAGGATTGTGAGATCCAAGGATTTTGCCTTCCTCTCTGTCATGGCTACCATGGCAGAGGCGCCATCGTTTAATCCCGGGGCATTTCCAGCAGTAGTCGTTTTTGAGCCAAATACAGTGGGAAGCATCTCAATAAGGGCCACGCTTCCATTGGGTCTCGGCATCTCGTCTACCCAAAAAAGATATCCCTTTCGTCCTTTCCTGACTTTTATGGGAACAATTTCATCTTCAAATTTCCCCGCCTTTATAGCATCTGCCCATTTCAGGTGTGAGCCCATGGCAAAGGTGTCAAGCATCCTTTTGGAAATGCCATACTTCTCCGCTCCATCAGAGGCATCCACTGCTACTGAATTATAGCCAGGATAGAATATAGGATAGATAGGGTCAGGTAGATTTACCTCTCCAATTCTCACACCAGTTCTCAACTGTCGACTGGAATGAGGTACACGGCTCATGGCCTCCACTCCTATGACCAGTGCCGATTCGAGCTCGCCAAGACGCATCCCCCAGAGAGCCATACGGAGACCCGTGAGGGGGGAACAACATGCCGTGTCCAGAGTAGTAGTAAATATGTCACGCCCCAGTTTGAGTCCAATCTGCCTGCCAGTAACAGAACCTGTTTCAAAGGAACTCGGTATACAGTTACCAACGAAAATCTGATCTATATCCCTGGTTATGTCCTTTCCGGGTGCTGTAAGGGTTGCCTTAGCCACATGGACAGCCACATCAAGTGGTTCCATTTCTGACAGGGAACCCAAGTACCTGCCAAAAGGGCTTCTTTTGGCACTCACAATCACGTAATTTTCTGCCATGGTATCTCAATAAAACCCTTTGATGTCCTCATTTTTTTTTATTTTATACCCTTTCCTTAAACTCAGTGCCCAATAACCCTTCCGGACGGACAAGGAGAACCAGGATGATAATCAGGAAGGCGAAGGTGTTTTTGAAGGCAATAGATACAAAACCTCCAGCAAGACTTTCGGCAACCCCCAATATGAGGCCGCCAACAATGGCGCCTGGCAGGCTGTTTAGACCACCCAAAATCGCCGCTGCAAAACCCTTAAGAAAGGGTTCCAGCATAAAGAATGGATCCAGGAGCAGGGCAGGTGCCAGAAACAGCCCGGCCAGCACACCCAGGAGCGCGGCCAGTCCCCAGCTCAGGGCAAGGATACTCCGGGTGGGAATGCCCATTGTCTGGGCTGCAGGAAGATTTTCAGAGGTAGCGCGCATAGCTAGCCCCAGCCGAGTTTTTTGCACCAACAGATAGAATAGCAGGCTCGCAAACAAACCAATGCCAAAGGTCCCGAGACTCAGCTGGCTGATTACCACGCTGCCAATCCGATAGATTTTGGTGTCTGACAAAGGAAAGGGGAAGGATTGAGGCACTGTTCCTCCGAAATAGGAAACGAGACCTTGCAGGATCAGGCCGAGCCCCAGGGTCAGGATGATCTGGCCAAGTTGTGTGGCCTCGCGCCGCTGGGCTGGAACCAAGACAGAGAAATAAAAGACTATGGCCAGTGCAGATCCAAAGAGAAGAGCCAGAATGAAAGCCAGTCCCCAGTGTAGATTGAGCCCCAAGAGTGTAAAGGCGAAAAAGGTGCCTGCGGTGGTGATATCACCATGGGCAAAATTCAGGATGCGGGTAGAGCGATAGATCAAGGCCAACCCCAGTGCGACCAGGGCATAAATGCTGCCTGTAGCAAGGCCCGAGATAGCATATTGTAAAAATTGTGTCATCTATTTTTTCCTCTTTGAGCCCTGGATTAGCGGAAAGGCCAGTTTCGTAAATAAAGTCTCATCTTAAACCACCTGCCGTAAAGGCCAAATGGTTCAAAGATCAATACAATGAGTATGGTCACCCCGTAGACGACAGGCACCATCTCCTTGTAGGCACTGAAAACCTGAGGCACTAAAATAACAAAGGCCGCACCCATGATAGAGCCTTCCACAGAGGCCAGTCCTCCGATGATGACGGCCACAAAAAGGGTGATGGCCTCCATAAAGGTGAACATGTTTGGCTCAAGGTATCCAATAAAAAGGCCGTAAAGCCCGCCTTGGATACCGGTGTAAAAGGAGCTGATAGCAAAGGAGAGCAGTTTGTATCGGGTCAGGTTCACCCCGATGACCTCAGCAGCGATGTCATTGTCTCGGATAGCAATAAAGGCCCGCCCCATATAAGAAGAAATAATGTTGTACATGGCTAGCGTAAAGACAAGGGCGATGAGAAAATTAAAGTAATAATTAAAGGTGATCCGGGGTAGACCAAAGAGTGGGGAAAGTTTGGTTATGATCATGCCCATGCGACCGCCAGAAAGCACCTCGAAGTTAAGAAAGATTTGATAGACAGCAATACCAAATCCCAGGGTAGCGATGGCCAGGTAAGGCCCTTTCAGGCGGAGAGATGGAAATCCAACTACCAGACCAAAGGCCCCTGCTGCCAGCCCTCCAGAAAGAAGCCCAATCGGCCAGGGGATGCCGACACGAGCTATGTGCCCAAAGGTGAATGCGCCAATGGCCAGGAATGCGGCCTGGCCAAAGGAGATCTGGCCAGTGTAGCCGATGAGAAGGTTTTGCCCTTGAACGCCAATTGAGTAGATAAAGATGATGGTGGCGATATAGGTTATATGCTCAGGGGCATACCAGGGGAGCAAGAGCAGGAGCAATACAAAGATCCCTACCCAGACCCGGGTCCAGGGCTTACGGATGAGCTGCAGTTCTTCCTGGTAACTTTCAATAAGATCCACTTCTTTCTATCCTCGGTAGAGTTTGTTGATCAGGTCTGCATACCTTTCCTCTAAAAAACGCCGCTTGACCTTTTTGGTAGGGGTCACATCACCATCCTCCTCATAAAACCGCCTTGGCAGTAAAGCGAATTTTTTCACGGTTTCCACCTTAGAAAGGGTCTTGTTGACTTTGGAGATTTCACCGCCGATGAGCTTTCGTATCTCCGGGTTTTGGGTAAGGTCAGCAAAGGTGGTGAAGGGGATCCTGTGGTCCTGAGCGTATTTGGTAACATTGTCTTCGTCAATAAGAATAAGGGACACAAGGTATCTCCGTCCATCTCCAATGACTACCGCATCCTGGATATAGGAACTAAATTTCAATTTGTTCTCTATAAAAGCCGGGGTAATGTTTTTGCCACCTGCTGTGATGAGAATATCCTTCTTTCGATCCATGATCTTGAGGAACCCATCCTCCATGGCTCCTACATCGCCGGTATGAAGCCAGCCGTCTTTAATGGTTTCTTTGGTGAGTTCTGGATCCTTAAAGTATCCCTTGAAGACGCCAGGCCCCCTTGCCAGAATCTCCCCATCTTCTGCAATCTTGACCTCGATGCCAGGGATAAGCTCCCCAACGAATCCCCAGCGTGGTCGGTCTATGCGCTGGACTGCAATCACGCCAGTGGATTCTGTTTGGCCATAGCCCTCCCTCAAAGGGATGCCCAGGGCATTGAAATACTCAAAAAGCTCGGGAGAGGCCGGAGCTGCCCCGCATACGGCATACCGCACCCGCTCAAAGCCCAGCTGTCTTCTCAAATGGTACAGGACAAGGCAATAAAAGGGCCAGTAAAGAAGTCCCCAGAGAAGGCGTTCCCTGGTTTTCTTTTTTGTTCGGATGTAGCGAAGACCTACAAGGACTGCGAGGCGGTAAAAGAGCCTTTTCAGGGGTGTGGAGTCAGACATTCGTATCTCGATCATGGAGGCAAATTTTTCCCAGATCCTGGGGACGCTGGCAAAAACGGTGGGAGAGATCTCTCGTAAGTTCTGGGCCAAGGTGTCTATGCTTTCAACGAAATTGACGGTCCCCCCGCTCCATACTGCCTGGAACATGGAGATGAGGTTCTCATAGATATGGGCAAGGGGGAGGTAGGAGAGCATCTCGTCACTCTGGTAAACGGGGTTGGCTGCCATGAATGACTCGGTAAGGCTCAGGATATTATGATGTGTGATCATGGCCCCTTTTGGCGGACCGGTGGTACCTGAGGTGTAAATCATCATGGCCGTGTCCTGGGGATCAATGGCCTCCATCCGCTTCGAAACAGTTTCTGGATGGGCCTCTAAGTAATTCCTTCCCTGTTCCATGAATTCATCGAAAAAGATGATAATGGTATGGGAAAAGCCCCACAGTCCCTTCGGATCCCAGACCACAACCTGTTTCAGGTTTAATTTGTCCAGAATTTGCAGTACCTTGTCTACCTGCTCTTCGTTTTCCACAAAAAGAACTGTGGATTCTGAATGACCCACCACATAGGCCACCTGCTCGGAAGCAGAGGTGGGATAGACCCCGCAAGTCACGCAGCCAATGGTCATAATTGCCAGATGGCAGATTAGCCATTCCGGACGATTATCTCCCAGGATAGCGACCCTGTCCCCACGTTCAAGGCCGATGGCAAGCAATCCGGCAGCTGCTTCTCGCACCTTCTGCCCGTATTCTCTCCAGGAGATTCGGTTCCAGATACCGTAGTCCTTTCGCCTGAGGGCCACACGGTCTTTCTGGGCCTCCACCTGCTGAAAAAAGAGGGCGGGAAAGCTTGCCATGCTTGTCCCCATTACCATGTCCTCCTCTTTTTGTAGAGTCTCCATCCCTTGGGAGAAACCGTGTCTCCTCCCAGACCCAGGTAAAGTTCCTGGACATCCTCGTTTTCTTGCAGCTCCTTGGAGGTCCCTTCCAAGACAATTCGCCCGGATTCCATTATATAGCCAAAGGTTGCAATGCGCAGGGCCATCCTGGCATTCTGCTCAACCAGAAGAATAGTTGTGCCTGCCTGGCTGATCTGGGAAAGGGCATCGTACACATAGCGGGCCACCAGGGGTGCCAGTCCGAGGGAGGGCTCGTCCAGCATGAGGAGCTTGGGACGATGGAGAATGGCTCGTGCCATAGCCAACATCTGTTGCTCACCCCCGGAGAGGGTTTCTGCCTGCTGGTGGGCACGCTCCTTGAGAATGGGAAAAAGCTTAAAGATAAATTCAAAATCATCCTGGATTCCCTTGCCTTTTCTGCCCCAACAGCCGAGGTCCAGGTTCTCCTTTACGGTGAGCTCCCGGAACAGGCCTCGATCTTCAGGGACATAAACGATCCCCAA
>JAUWZC010000328.1 GCA_030615565.1 Desulfobacteraceae bacterium
ACAGTAATAGAGGTAGACAATGTCATTAATGCCATAGGCCAGTTTCCTGTTACAGGGTTTCTAGAGGAAGATGGTGTGGGCCTTAGCAAGTGGAATACCATAGAGGTATTAGATGAGGCAACAGGAGAGACCAATATAGAAGGTGTATTTGCTGGTGGGGATGCAGTCACTGGGGCATCCATTGCAGTAGAGGCAATTGGGGCTGGAAGGAGGGCGGCCAGATCCATCCACCTATATCTGAGTGGGCAAGACATTAGTGTTCCTGAGAATGCAATTACAAGGAAAAGTAAGCTCCCTGATGTAGAGGAAGTCAAAGAAGTAAAGGAATCTGAAAGGGTGCATCTGCCTGAGCTCAGTGTGGAGCAAAGAAAACTGAGCTTTAAAGAGGTTGAGTTAGGACTTGAAGATCAGATGGCTAAAGGTGAGGCAGAAAGGTGTTTGAGGTGTGGGCTTATATGTTATATGAAGGAGGGGGGGTAAAACTGTTATCTCTTTTTCTTCAACTTATCTTCCAATTCCTTTAGGTTCACAATAAAGTCTGATTTAATACCCAGAATATAGCTTCCTTTTAATCTGCCCCGATTTATTGGTGTCTTATGTATAACTCTGCCATCTATTGTCAAGGTTGCTACAGTAAGAAAAAATTTCAAATCCTTTATTGTTTCTCCCACATTAATCTTATCCAATAGATCTAAATTTTTTTTATCTACAACGAGACCAATTCCATGAGAGCCGAGATTGATGACCTTCAATTGGTATAATGTACTATCCCCTTCTAATATAAACTCGGCAGAGAGAAATTTCGTTAGATCATTTTCAATCCTCTCCTCCCTTCTCTTGTCTTCTATTTGAATAGCTGCAGGAAAATCTGCTATAAGCCCAAACTCAGGATACTGGGTATTTATACCACGATATTTTGTGGGAAAAACACCCTTGCCTCCACTAAGTTCAAAGGAAAACAGCACACCAGGGGAAGATTGGATAAGAGAGTTGCCAACTTCAGGATAAAGCTTCTCAATTATAAGATAACTATGTTCGTTACCTCTTTGTATTTTGACCAATTTGGTTGTGAATTGCTTATTGCTATCTTTGATATCTACTGATATCTCAACCTTTTCTGAGATCAAATAGTGAATTATAGCAAGGGTTCTCTTTTTTTCTTTTATAGTAAATAGATCCATTAAGCTTTCCCCCCTTTATGCCTTAATTACATCTGGTATAACCACAAAAATGGCAAGTCATGCATCCTTCTTCAAAGGCAATAGGCTCACCACACTCGGGACAAGTTTCTCCTTTCAGAGACCTTTCTTTCTTTGATACCTTTTTTCCTTCTCCGTTGAGATACCTTTTCTCAAATGCCTTGGCTATAGCATCAGGTATCGAGAGCACCAGCCCAGATTTTTGAAAAACTGGATGTTCTCCAACCTATGCCTTTTAACTGTTCAACAATGTCCTCTACCCTTATACCAGACCTCAGGGCAAGGGAGGCTAACCTGCCAATGGCCTCTGTCTTGGCTGTAGTTGAGTTTCCTGATTTTCCAATTATAGCAAAACCTCAAATGGTCTTCCTTCATATTCGGTTACATTGACATAAAGATTGCCCAATCCGGTCTTTATCTTGGTAGCAAAACCTTCAACCGTTTCAGGCCTATCTTTTATAGCACTATAGAAATTACTATCATCTTTCTTGTCAAAATTCAATACTTGTCTATCCTCACTCCCATCCCTATAAATAGTTATACCTTTATAGCCAAGCTCATAGGCCAGATTGTAAATATTAAAAAGTATTTTGATTAATAATTGCGGAGAGGTTTGATTAGAAAATGAGTAAAATTGGACCAGAAAATGATTATTGCAAGGTTCGATGAGCGATCTTCAATTTTTCCGGA
>JAUWZC010000164.1 GCA_030615565.1 Desulfobacteraceae bacterium
TGGTGAGAGGCCGCCGTCCTTTTCACGACTTATCAGCGGGGGAAACCGCAGCCCCGCTTGCGGGGAATGCGGAGGGGGCAAAATTCCCCTGCAGATAAGTCGTTGAAAAGACCAGGCCGGGAGCCTTGGAACGGAAGAAAAGACATCAAGGTCGCGCTCATTAAGGCATTCACACCTGGGCTTCTCTGCCGATTGTTGATAGAGAACTAAAAATCTCAAATCTTTCAAGAGCACGTTTTCCTGTTAAAGGATTTATCAAAAAATATTTCTTTAGTGTCAGGATCTGTAAGATCTTAGAGATCTTTCATTTTCTCAAAGCATCCATTATGATTTCAAGTTGGAGTTTGAAGTATTTATCAAGGTTGAGACGCTTCTTGAAATGCCATCTCTTTAGGACCCACATGTGAGCCAGTATCATAATATTAAAGGCCATTAAATCCACATCGACCTTTTTAAATACACCCTGCTCGATCCCTTCACTGATTATTTTTCCAAAAATATTGCTCACATCCACCTCCAGCTGCATCACCCGCGTCTTGGAAGCTCTGTCAAGGGAACTGGATTTCTGATATATCAAAAGTGCCTTCTCTCTTTGCTGATCGACCACTGTTAAATAAATGTATAGTGCAGCTGTTAACTTCTCCTCCGGATCATTTATGCCCTTAATCATCTTGACGAGATTCTCCTGAAAGCGGTTAAGGATATCTTCCATAATCATTCTCATGATCTCTGACTTTGTCTTAACATAGAGGCGCGTGACTGACCTGGTCACACCTGCCTTTTCTGAAATCTCTTGAAGGGAGGTGTCTGCAAAGCCTTTTCTAGCATAGAGGACACTGGATGCATCTATGATCTTCTTTCTCGTCTCATCTGGATTGGTAACCCAATCAAGCCCATCGAGTTTGCCTGTTAAATGATCCACATCTACTCTCCTCTTAAAGAATCAACTTTTTATTAACCTTATTTCCCATACTTTAATGAAACATTCACCCTTGCCCGTTAGAGGGCATCTTGTCATCTTCAATTGTCAAATCCAATATTAGGATGAGTTAAACCCAAGCTCCAAATCTGTTGCCTTACGTATCGAATTGGTAGACTTAATAGTAAATGTTTTCCTCTATTAGGTGGCGCAAGGTACATTACCTCTATTTTTCATAACTTTTACCCGAGCTTATCTTAAGCCAATGTATAATATTTCTATTTTTACAAAGATTTAGTAAAATTCAAATACTAAAAGAATAATAGGATATCAGTAACAATATGCTATTATTTTAGGATGAAGCTTCTAACGGGAGAGAGATTGGAGGTAGGATCCGAGATTTATCTTCTTATTTAATAAGCCAAGTTTATTCCTAATATTACCCCTGTGAAATGAAATCGCATTAGAAGACACATTCAACAACGACGCAACCTCTTTGCTTGATTTTCCAAACTTGATAAGATCTGCAATTTGAATTTCTGTTGGAGTAAGATCAAAATACTTTGAAGATAATTTGTTCGCAAAGGGAGAAATGAGATTTTTTAGGTCTGATTTGATGATACTCAGATACTTCTTATTATCGCCATCAAGGCTGCCTTTATGAATCCTTTCTATGTAGGGGAGGATTAACTTTTTTACGTTAGTCAGTATATTTTCCTCTAATTTCTTCTTTTCCTCTTCCCGGTGTTCAAGAAGGACACTCAATGCTGAGTTTACCTTTTCAAGATGTTGAGCCTGATTTTCCAACTTCTTCTCTTTTTCCCGCAAGACTTCCTCCACCAGCTTGCGCTCCGAGATATTCTGCTTCAGTTGCTCATTAACTTTACTCAATTCGGCGGTACGTTCTGCCACCAGTTCCTCAAGGTGTTCGTGGTGTTCTTTTAGCTCTTCCTCGACCCGTTTACGCTCCTGCTCCAGTTCGATGCTATGAAGGGCGAAGCCGATGTCTCTTGCAATGTCTTTGAACAAGGTTTGTTGTTCCTCATCTGTGGCGAAATCGATTGGGATCGAGGCAGATATCAAGCCGTAGACCTTTCCATCGTATTCCAGCCGAATAGTCATCGCGCCCCTACCACCATACATGCGAGCAATGGAACAATCGGCACAAGCGGTAAGCATGTCTTCGGTTACTACAACATCCGATTGTGGAAGCGCTTTCTGAGCGCAAGCAGGCAACTCGCCACGCTTCAAATAATCGATCATTGATAAGAAATCTTTACCAAAACCTGATTCGGCTGTTGTCACAAGGCCTCCGGATTCATCGAAAAGAGCGATCCAGCCACTATAATAACCGCGAAATTCAATGAGGTTGTCGCAAATGCCTTTAAGCAGACGGTCATGGTCCTTTTCCTTGGCGATGAGGTGGTTGACGTTTTGGATGGCCCGAAGGACCGCGTTGAGATGGGCAGTCTTTTCCTGCGCCCTTGCAGTCCTCTCATTTAAGGTAGTAACTACAAGGCCGATAGCTATAAACATAAGGGCTCTAAGGTAATCATTGGCAGTCACCACATAATCTCTAAGGAAATGGTTGCTGAAAATCAGGAATACCGCTAGAAATATAGCTACAGCTAAACCCTTTCTCTTCCACCACAATGATGCCAAGATAACTGGAATATAGAAGAAGTGGGTAAAAACGGTGCCGGATTGAAGAACCACATGGAAATAATACGTTAGAAAGCAAGAGCCAGCTAAGAGGATAGCTATTATAGTAATTTTTGCTTTTTGTCTTTCAGATTTTGTTTTCATCCTGTTATCCTTTTGTTATTACATTTGCTGAAAAATTTCCTTATTTCTATTTTTGTATCCATTTCTGTTTCCGATGATCCTCTCCGCCAGACGCGCGCTCGGTTTCTGATGCTTCCGATTCGGTAATCCATTGGCGCAATTCCTCCAATTCATTTATGAGGTTTCTTGCCATAGTCAATGCTCACTATCAGCCTGGTTTTATTTAAGTATTCAGATGCTAATCATAACTTTTTGAGCGATTTTCTTACCTGTGTCTGACTCTGTCCTTTTAACTGTCTGAAGTCTTAATATTTTCATAAAAGACCTTTAAAATCAAACGGTTTCTATCTGAACGGTTTCTATCTGAAATTTACTGTTGTAAACCACATTTTGATCAATTACTTTATTCCTAAAGCCTACAAATATCACAAGTGTCTTACCCGCTCTCCTTACCCACCCACCTTGATGCCAGATTATACCTGAGTTTGCTCTATGCGGATATGGGTGAACTGCAAAAGGCATGTGAGCAACTTCGAAAAATCCTGGAAATTGACCCAACTCATAGAAGGGCGCGGGAATTCCTAAAAAGAATTGAGAAGGAATAAGGGGAGCTCGGCGATGCTTGTATCTAAAAGCCTCAGGTGCAGTGTGATGGTCCCAATGGCAAAACCATATATCCGCATTGTAATTTGAAGTTACGTAAAATTGATCCAACCTTGATATGAAATAATAGCCTACCTTTTCTCACCATGGATCGCACGTTTAGCAACATGTTGAACCAATCTTGGAGTCAGGATACCTTTTACATTAATATGGTCGAGCTCCGGAAGTATTTTACCGTTATAAAGAAGCACTAAACCATCTACTAAAGGTGGGCTCAAATGGGGTTGCATAAATGTTGCGGCAATCATATAAAATGTTGTTTGTCCTCCAGCAGAGCCTTGAAAAAAATACCTCCTTGCATCTCTATTGGTATCAACCATATTAATAACAGCGATGCGAAGAGGACGAGAAGGCGTAGCTATCTCATCTATTCTAACAACTTCAAAATGAATATCTGTTACCTTGCCTGTATATGTCTTAGAAAAGTAGTCTTTGGCCAGATGTCGACCAAGATTGTCGAGTGCATCTTTGACCAAGGTATTCGGAGGCAATATAAATGGCTGAGCGTCACTTAAAAGATATTGTTGGTCGGGTTTAAATATATAGAGTTCAATCTCTCCAATAATCTGAGATGAAGCTGGGGGAGCTTTGTCTGAATTATTGAAACAACCTATATTCAGTAATATTATCAATACTATAAATGAAGTAACGATAGGACGCAACATGGCCTGATTTCCTTGCTTTTTCCAAAAATTATGACAGCCAATATATATATTGACTGCATAAAACTTTACGTAGGATTCTCCTTATCTTTGGAAGGTTCACGCACATGCTTTCGGAAATTGCAGTGATATCTACAATCATCCCCATATTCTTCTTTTTTAATTCCTTTACCAGCTCGAGGGCATTTAACTGCTCTGGGCTTCTGGTGAGGACAGCTAACCCAAGCGGGGGCTTCCAAGTCATAAGCTCCACACTTGGAGCATCGAATCCCACACTCTGTAACCTCTAACTCGAAGCTATATCTTATCCTCTCACAATTTCTACAATAACAGTATTCCCATTCACGTAACTGATTACGGTAGACTTCAAATTTCTGCATGCTATCACATCCTCAAGAATAGGGCTCCTTAAATACTGCATCTACAAAGGATGGTGACTCATTCAGGCATCATAGCTAATATATAGCTGATAGCTCATGCTTGTATTTATTAATATTAATAAAGTCTCTTCTTGACTAAAATGGTCAACAAGTCAAATATATCATGAAAAAAATAGCCGTCAAGAAAAATAAAGGGAGCTACGGGAGGACAAGTAAGATCTTTGATGGATTTTTTTCTCGCGTTACAAAAGATTGTGATTATCTTTGAATTAATAAAAATGATTTATGATTAAAAGGTGGGTCCCATGAAATATAGAAACGTCGCCTTATTTTTTGCTATTGTAAGTCTTTTTCTTCTATTTGCATGCCATCATGCTTTGACAGCCGTAGCTGGAAAGACCGTCAAATTAAATGTCCCTAATCTTCCTCGTGGCGACTGATGTGAACCACAAGATAGGATAAGGTCTATCCTAACAGGCATTGAGGGGGTATTGAAGTACAACTTAAATGCTAAATCTTTTACGGTAACTGTAACCTTTGATGATAAGAAAACCAGCGTTGACAAGATCATAGAAAAACTTACAAAGGGAGGGTATCCAGTTTCAGGAGAACCTCAGTGGGTAAAGTAATAACTTTAAACAGCCAAAGCATTACTTTTCTGACTTTTTGTGATGAGAATTGGCGATGATACTGTGAGCAGGCTCTTATACATTCCATTGTCATTCTGGTTCTTTCTCCTCCATCGCTGGGTCAACATGGACGATGATTCGGTCGAGATCTGCAACCTCTTCCGCCAGACAACTCTCCACTGCCTTGGCGATCTGATGACCTTCAGCGACGGTCACTTGTCCATCGACTACGATATGTGTTTCCATTTGGTATAGC
>JAUWZC010000155.1 GCA_030615565.1 Desulfobacteraceae bacterium
TCATGGTCCTGAGCAAAATCGAAGGACACACGGACAAAGCTCCTAGAAAACAATGATGAGTTGCTCGTGCACATGGTTTGAAGCGGCACGCTGAGGCCCCCTGTTAGAGGGCATGATGTAAAAAAAGACATCTCCATGCTCATGCGTCTCACCAAGGATAACTATGTGGCCTTTAATAAAGGCCAGGGGGAGTTTTAAAAGAGCTAAAATGTTACAATAATTTTTAAACGCCAGGAGCATTATCTATGGAGGAAAATAATAAAATCGGCGGAATTATGCAGAGTAATGGACGTGCGCTGCTAAAAATCATGTCAGTACCTGATCATGCCAGTGTTGCAGGCACTGTATTTAAAGCCATGGGAGAAAATGGTATAAACATCGAACTCCTTGTAGAGAGTTACGACCTTGATGACTGTGGTAATTTCGCCGTGGTTATAGACCAGAAAGACCTGGATCACGCACTGGAAGTATTAGATGAGTTAAAACCTACAATTGATGCCAAAGCTATCTCTTACACCCCGGATGTGGCCGTAATCACAGTCTTTGCACCTCACTTACGTGAAAAACCCCGCATACACGGTATGATGTTTTCCTCTATAGCGTCTGTAGGAATCAGTTCCCTGGCTATCAGCACCTCTCTTTCCAGTGTGTCGTGTGTAGTAGAGGGCCAGCATCTTAATGCCACTATCCGAGCATTAACAGAGGCCTTTGATATACTATATGATGTCAAGGAGCGGCCTAAAGATTACTAATGCCCTACAAAGTCAATTTATTGTTGCAAGACAATAGGGACAGGTCCTCTCGAACACAACTATTCGGTGGAATGTAATGGCCTCTAATCTTAAATAAACGATCGAGGATACTATTTGAGTCAGGATTTTACCCATACCAAATTCGGAAACACCGGTATTACTGTATGCCGGCTTGGTCTGTCTGCTACCTACCGTCCAGGCAAGAGAGCCATCTATAAAGCACTGGATGAGGGAGTAGATTTTTTCTTCTGCTACGGTTTTGACACACACATGATCAGCGTGTTGCGTGATGTTCTAAAAAACAACAGAGAAAACTATAGTGTCGTCACCGGAGCATATAACCTTCTTTGGACTTACCCAAATCTTCGCCGCACTCTGGAGAAGAGGCTCCGTCAATTGCACACCGACTATATCGACGTTTTTCTCTTTCTGGGGGTGATAAAAGAAAAACATTTCACTGAGCAAGTTAGAGAAGAGCTTTACCGTTTGCGCGAAGAGGGTAAGGCACGCTTTGTTGGTATCTCTACCCACAATCGTAAGTTCGCTGGCAAGCTTGCAGCTGAGGGCGCCCTTGATGTTATAATGATGCGTTACAATGCTGCTCACCGTGGCGCTGAGCAAGATATCTTTCCCTATCTAAATCAATACAATCCGGGCGTGGTGAGTTACACTGCTACCCGCTGGCGTTATTTGCTCAAAAGGCCACAAGGCTGGCCAAAAAAAGGTCTCATTCCTACCGCAGGTATGTGCTACCGCTTTGTGCTGTCTAATCCTCACGTTGATGTCTGCTTGACAGCCCCTTCAAACATAAAACAGCTCAAGGAAAATCTGGTCGCATTCCGCCAAGGCCCGCTTGGGGAGGATGAAATGGAGTTTATGCGAAAGTTTGGCGATGAAGTGCACCATAGAAAAAAATGGTTTATGTAAGCGCACCCCATTAAAAGGTTTTGAATAGCAGTGCCTGCATTCAAAATATCGGAACCATATAGGAGGAGAAATTGAAGATCGGTTTTATTCAATTTGCACCCATATTGGGCGATGTACAAGCAACGATTCGTAAAATTGATGGGTTAATTGATCAAAGTAAAATCACAGACATTTTGGTATTACCAGAATTATGTAATTCTGGTTATAACTTTAACTCTTTCGAGGAAGCCTGGGAAACATCAGAAGAGATAGAAAATAGCATTTTTATCAATTACCTAAAATCTAAATGCAAGCAATTAAACCTATATATTGTATCTGGCTTTAATGAGAGAGATAATAAAGCTTTGTATAACTCAGCCATACTTATTGGCCCTAAAGGATATATTGGCAAATACCGTAAGCTTCATTTATTTATGAATGAAAAAGATTATTTTAAACCAGGAAACATTGGCTTGCCAGTTTTCGACATAGGATTGTGCAAAATAGGTATGCTTGTTTGTTTTGATTGGATATTCCCAGAAGTATGGAGAATATTAGCTCTAAAAGGTGCAGAAATCATTTGCCACCCTTCAAACCTTATATTGCCAGGGCTAGCTCAGAAGGCTGTCCCAATCCATGCACTCATCAATCGTGTTTACATTGTTACTGCAAATAGAATTGGAAGTGAAGGAGATCTATCATTCACAGGTCTTTCAACAATTGCAACTCCCATGGGTAACATACTTTTCCAAGCCTCCCAGATAAAAGAAGAAACTGTAATCAAAGATATTGATATTACAATGGCAAGAGATAAAATAATTACAAAGAGAAATGATCTATTCAGCGATCGAAGGCCAGAGGAATATTTGCTATTGATAGAAAAAGACGTCAAAGGCTGAAATATTGTGATCCATTATAACATTGAATTTTTTCAATATTAAATGCTATAGTACGATATTTACTTCACTACGAAAAACCTCATTGAAGAGCACAGGGCTTCCCGGAAAGGAAAATATTTATGCTAAGTACTGTCTCCCAATTCCATGGAAACCAAAAACCTAGTACATGTAAACTCAGGCTTCTCAGTTATAACATACATCTTGGGATTGCCACGAATAGATATCACCACTACCTCACCCGTAGCTGGGCACATATATTGCCATACCCACAAAGTCTTCAGAATTTGGGGAGAATTGCACGCCTTATACGAAATTTTGATGTTGTAGGCCTTCAGGAGCTTGACGGTGGTAGCCTTAGAAGTGGATTTATAAATCAAACTGAATACCTAAGTGACAAGGCGGATTTTCCCTTCAAATATCCCAAGGTCAACCGCAATATGGGTATGGTAGCACAGCACACTATGGGGGTTTTGAGTAGATTCGCCTCTATAGGGGTAAGCATGCATAGTCTGCCAGGCATTATACGTGGGCGCGGCGCCCTAGTAGTACGTTTTGGAGACCGCGACAATTCTCTTGATCTGGTGCTCGTTCACCTTGCACTTGGTACCCGGTCTCGAATTAAACAAATAAATTATCTCATAAATTTGGTGAAAGGATGTCAACATGTAATCCTGATGGGTGATCTGAACTGCGTGGCAGACAGTAAGGAGATGGATCTGCTGAGTAAAAACACAGGTCTGCGTTTGCCTATATCCAAACTGCCAACCTATCCAAGCTGGAATCCCAAGCGGCATATTGATCATATACTGGTCTCACCAAGCATTCAGATTGATAAGGTGGAGGTGCTTAACTATCCGTTGTCAGACCACTTGCCCATTGCAATGGAAGTTTCCCTTCCAAATAAAATGGGCATGAATTTAGTCAGGTCCTCATCCTTCTATAATGGAAAGTCTAATGATTTAGTTCAACCGGCTTCCGGAGCCGGGCATTTAAATTCAATCTGTTAAACGGTCGCATATAAGTTAATTTCAGCTGCGGTCATGATATATCAAATACGTGGCTATACCATTCTATCGATTCAGCAGGAGTTGCGTTATGTTTGATAACGATGAAATCCTGGAAAACATTACAGTTAACGAAGAAATTGCAAAAAAGCTCTTTGAAATCGAGGTGAGCATTCTTTCCATCGGCAACTTTAAAGATTTTTTCGAAAAATTGCTCCTATTAATTGAGGAAAAATTTGGAATCCCTCACGTGTGGATTTCCATCATTAGCGAGAACGATATTTCGCATCTTATAGAAGCATTAAAATCATCACAATTTCTTAAAGAACGACTGAACATTGTGGAAAGAACTGTATTCTTAAACCTTGTCAAAGATGAAAAGAAACCTATGTTAGTCAATGCGTATTTGAGGCCTTTTTATAGGCTGCTGCCTAAAAATGAGAAGTATTTTGCCAAGTCTTTGGCCATTGTTCCTCTTGTTCTTGACGGGGAGCTGATTGGCAGCTTGAATCTAGGTGATTTTTCCGGCTTCCGCTTTCAACCTAATATGGATACTTTTTTTCTTTCCCAGCTCGCTGTGAAAATCTCAGTTTGCCTTTCCAATGTCACTGCTCGAGAAAAGCTTAAGTATCTCGCAACAAGAGATGCGCTTACCGGCCTTTTTAACCGAAGGGAAATGGAAAACATATTGGAACGAGAATTCAGTCGGGCTACCCGCTATGGCACTCCTTTATCCTTGTTATTCATTGACTGTGATGATTTTAAAATGGTGAATGATTCTTATGGTCATAGCTGCGGAGATGCATTGCTCCAGTACATAGCAGATAAAATGATGGGAATGATCCGAAGAGGCGATATAGCCTTTAGGCTTGCAGGTGATGAGTTTGTTATCATTTTGCCCAATCAGACCTCAAAGGAAGCAATGAAAGTTTCAGAGCGACTCCGTAGTTTTTTCCAAAAAAATCCAATGAAATTTAATGATACTATTATTCCCATTTCCTTTAGCTGGCGAATAGCATCGAGTGAAGATCCGGAAGTCATGAGCCCTGTGGCTCTTCTAAATAAAGCAGATAAACACCTCTATGAAGCCAAAAAACAAAAAAAGGCTTAAAATGGATATAGGCAAATAAATGCAACATCTCTGGATTAAAGACATCAAGGAAAATGCTAAGGTTGAAGGAAATTATCTGGTTAAGAGCAAGTCGGTTGGTCAAACAAGGCAGGGAAATCCATTTCTCACCCTCACCTTAGGTGATAGGACAGGCACGATTGAGGCCAGAGTCTGGGATAGGGTTGAAGAGATATCAACTCAATTTAAAGAAGGTAATATTGTTACCATAACCGGACAGGCAAGCACCTATAGGAACCAGGTTCAAATCCAGATACATGAGCTAAAACAGAATAAATCCCCTGTTGATCCCACAATCTTTCAGGAATCTACCCCCAAAGATATAACACACATGCTTTCAGATCTAAAAAAATTGGCTAAACAGATACAAAATAGGCATCTCAGACCACTAATAGATTCCTTTATGGCTGATCATCACTTTGTCGCACAATTTAAAAAAGCACCGGCAGCAAAAAATTTCCACCATAGTTATCTTGGAGGACTCCTTGAACATACCCTCTCTGTTTCTCAGATGGCAGTACTGGTGAGCGAGCATTATCCTGCCTTAGATTGTGATCTTCTTTTATCCGGAGCCATACTTCATGATATAGGGAAAATTGAAGAGCTCATCTTTGATCTGAATATAGAATACTCAGATAAGGGAAGGCTCTTGGGGCATATTGTTTTAGGTGTTATGATGGTTGAGGAAAAATTAAAATCTCTAAAAGATTTCCCCTCCGAACTTGCCCTTCGTCTCAAGCACCTTATCCTAAGCCATCATGGTGAATTTGACTTTGGATCTCCAAAAAGGCCAAAATTTTTAGAGGCCTTTGCCCTTCATCTCATAGATGACATGGATGCCAAGATCAATGGATTAAACAGGCTCTT
>JAUWZC010000084.1 GCA_030615565.1 Desulfobacteraceae bacterium
GATGGGGGCGGATATATTTGAATCCTATGTTGGCTCTGTAATTGCTACCATCGCAATTGCAGCCACATTATCTATTACGCCTGAGTTTCTTGATCAATTTCCCATTCTGAAAGGGTTATCCCCGATAGCAATAAAGTTAAAGTATATGGCAATGCCCATCCTTGTTGTTATGGCAGGATTGCTGAGTTCCTTTGCGGGTGTATTCTCTATCAAGATCTTTCAGGCCGGAAATCCAGCCGCTGCCCTTAGGTCTACAACCTTTGTGGCAGCTGCTGTTTTCGTAATCTTGACAGCCATCATTATCAAATCGCTCGGTATGCCTTGGGGAGCATTCTGGGCTATCTTTTCAGGTCTTCTCTGCGGTATTGCCATCGGCCTTCTGGCAGAGTATTATACCTCTGGACCGCCGATTATAAGGATTGCAGGTCAATCGGCCACAGGCCCTGCAACAGTGATCATTGCTGGTTTAGCTGTGGGCATGCAGTCCACCTATCTTCCCATACTTGGTATCTGTGCTGCCACATTTGTTGGATTTAAGGCTGCAGGGATATACGGTATCGGTCTTTCTGCCGTGGGAATGCTGGCAACTGTAGGTGCCACTATGACCGTAGATGCATACGGACCAATAGCAGACAATGCTGGGGGTATATCAGAGATGTCAGGCCTTGGCCCTGAAACCAGAAAGATCACCGATGGCCTTGATGCTTTAGGTAACACAACTGCTGCCATCGGAAAAGGATTTGCCATCGGCTCCGCAGCCCTGACTGCCCTGGCCCTCTTTGTTGCCTACACCCAGGCTGCAGGTGTTGAAGTAGCAAAGCTAAGCATTATGAACCCTTATGTTGTGATAGGGGTCTTTATAGGTGGTATTGTACCTATGCTTTGTGCAGCAATGACCATGACCTCAGTGGGTAAGGCTGCCTTTAGCATTGTAGAAGAAATAAGACGCCAGTTCAGAGAGATCCCCGGGCTTCTTGAGGGAAAAGAAGGGGTTAAGCCAGATCCGGCAACCTGTGTATCCATTGCAACTGAGGCGGCCCTTAAGAGGATGGTGGCCCCTGGCCTGGTTGCTATTCTTACTCCTGTGGCTGTAGGTTTTCTACTGGGCCCAGAGACACTGGGCGGTACGCTTCTGGGTGCTACGGTTATGGGCGCATTTCTGGCCCTTTTTATGGCCAATGGAGGCGGGGCCTGGGATAACGCCAAAAAATACATAGAATCAGGTCATTTAGGAGGCAAGGGTAGCGATAACCATAAGGCTGCTGTAGTTGGTGATACAGTAGGTGACCCATTCAAAGACACATCTGGACCGGCAATGAATATCTTGATCAAATTGATGGCGGTTGTATCCCTTGTAATTGCACCGATACTACCTGTGATCGGTTTGTTTTTGAGATAAAAATATTTTAGAGCCTTCAGATGTCAGCTTTAAAGCTGCCTCATTTGGGAGATAAATAGTTTTCCCGATTGAGTATCTAATACTTAATGTAACAGGAGGTAAGAATGTTTAAGGTAGGGGATTTGGCAGTGTATCCAGCACACGGTGTTGGGGTTATTGAGAAGATTGAGAATAGGGAAGTTTCTGGTTGTCAGGAAGACTTTTATGTCATGAGAATACTTGAAAACAATATGATTATTATGATTCCATCTTCAAACACTAAAAATGTTGGATTAAGACAGCTAATAAACCAGAACGAGGTATCAAAGGTTTTCTCCATACTTAAAAATAAGGACATGTATGTAAATGATAATCAGACCTGGAACAGAAGGTATAGAGATTACATGGATAAGATTAAAAGCGGCTCTGTCTTTGAGGTTGCGGAAGTCTATCGAGATTTAAGTACAATAAAGCAGGATAAAGAGTTGTCCTTTGGAGAAAGAAAGATGTTGGATACAGCCCATAGTCTGCTTGTGAAAGAGATCTCCCTAGCCAAAAACATGAAGGAAGAAGATGTGGAAAGAGATATTAAATCGAATCTCTTTGTACAAACCCAACAGGATGAGGGGTAAGGCCCACGTTAGTAAAAAATAGTGGTAAACAGCTGGGAGAAATAATCTTTCATCGACAATCAGAAGAAATAGATGTAAGGCTTGACAAGTTTCTCTCTGATAATAAGGGTGTGGGTTTATCCAGGGCCAGGATTCAGGACCTCATTACAATTGGTGCAGTCACTGTTAATGGTGAGAGAAAAAAGCCTAGTTATCAACCAAAACCTGGCGACAGGATAAAGATTTCATTTTTACCCAAATCAGTCCCTTTAGAAGTCCCTGAGAATGTAGAGTTCGGCCTTCTTTACGAAGATAACTCAATCTTGGTAATCAATAAACCTCCCGGTCTGGTGATTCATCCTTCTACTGGCCATTATACAGGAACTTTGGTCCAGGGCCTTCTCTATAAATGTAGGAATCTTTCTTCTTTTGGTGATCCGATAAGGCCAGGAATTGTTCATAGGCTTGATAAAGACACCTCAGGTGTGATGGTAGTAGCTAAAAGTGATGAGGCTCACGATTTCCTAGCTAATCAATTCAAAAGAAGAGAGGTAAAAAAGAGATATTTGACCCTCGTACATGGTAATGTTGAAGATAAGAAGAGGATAATAGATTTTCCTATCAGTAGGCACCCGGTGAAAAGAAAAGAGATGAGCGTCTCACTTTTAAAGGGGAGACCGGCTATGACTGAGTGGGAGGTCATATCTGTCTTTTCTCTTGGTTTTTCACTTTTAAGGATAAGCCTCCATACTGGTAGAACTCACCAGATAAGGGTTCATATGGCATATATGGGTTATCCAGTAGTAGGGGACATTGTGTATGGATACGGAAAAAGATGGTGGAAGCAAAAAACTTTAATAATGAAAGAGATCCTTACTCTAGTGAAAAGGCAGATGCTCCATGCAGAATTATTAGGATTTATTCATCCTGATTCATTGAAATATGTAGAATTTGAGGCCCCTCTCCCAACAGATATGGATTGTCTTTTAAAGTGGCTCAATAAGAATCAAACGGCCTAAATGTTAAATAACGTTTAAAATCCCTTGACAGATGTGTATTAGAGATATATTATTGTAATTAATATTTAATACACCCACAAGAAATACATTCCTCGCTAAATTAGGCTATTAAATTTTTCATCAGTGAAGGTCTACATATAATCAGCGCTTACAAATAATTTTCAGGAATATAGCTGTATAATAAAGCATCTCATGTGGGGGTGAAGTTATCCCCTTTTTTCGCTGAGAGGGTCAAAAAAGAGGTAAAAGAAAAAGGTTAATGAATATATGAAGATCTATAGAGGTATATAAAGAAATGAACTTAGTTGAGCTTAAAGGTAAAAATATAAGTGAATTGATAGATGTGGCTAGAACATTCAAAATTGGTGATGCTACTGGTATGCGGAAACAGGACCTCATTTTCTCTATTTTGCAGGCGCAGACAGAGCAAAATGGTGTTATTTATGGAGAAGGGGTGTTGGAGATCTTACCAGATGGCTTTGGTTTTCTTCGTTCCCCTGATTCTAACTATCTTCCAGGCCCTGACGATATGTATGTTTCGCCATCCCAGATTAGACGATTTGCCTTAAAGACAGGAGATACTGTTTCAGGGCAGATAAGACCACCAAAGGATGGGGAAAGATACTTTGCTTTGCTAAAGGTCGAGAATATCAACTATGAAGACCCAGAAGTAGCTGCAGATAAAATACTTTTTGATAATATGACCCCTCTTTACCCAACAGAACGAATAAAATTAGAAACGGATTCTGATAATCTTTCTACCAGGATTATGGATTTAATAACCCCTCTAGGGAAAGGACAAAGAGGATTGATCGTCTCTCCACCGAGGACAGGAAAGACAATGCTTCTTAAAGATATTGCTAATGCAGTGACCAGAAACCATAAGGACATACATAAAATAGTCCTTTTGATTGATGAGAGACCTGAGGAAGTTACTGATATGGCCCGCTCTGTGGAAGCTGAGGTTATTAGTTCTACCTTTGATGAACCTCCACAACGACATGTGCAAGTAGCTGAGATGGTTTTAGAAAAATCCAAAAGATTAGTTGAGCATAAAAAGGATGTTCTTATACTCTTAGACAGTATCACTCGTCTTGCTAGGGCATACAACACAGTTGTTCCGCCGAGTGGTAAAATTTTGTCTGGAGGCGTAGATTCAAATGCCCTTCATCGGCCCAAGAGATTTTTTGGAGCTGCCAGGAACCTCGAAGAGGGGGGAAGTCTCACTGTCATTGCGACCGCCCTGATTGATACAGGAAGCAGAATGGATGAGGTAATCTTTGAAGAGTTCAAAGGTACTGGTAATATGGAGGTTAATCTTGATAGGAAATTGAGCGACAGGCGGATATTCCCTGCCTTTGACATCAATCGTTCAGGAACGAGGAAGGAGGAACTCTTGATTGAGCAAGAAGATCTTAATCGCATCTGGATCCTACGTAAAGTCCTTGCACCTCTTACCCCGGTTGATAGTATGGAATTCCTAATAGAGAAAGTAAGAGGAACGGAAAACAATAAAGAATTTTTGGCTTCAATGAATCAATAGAAAGTTTAAAGTGAGCTAAAGTGCCTAAAGTGAGCTAAAGTCATGGATAGAATTGCGAATAGCCCGTTAAATAAACTTTAGGCACTTATAACTTTAGGCACTTATAACTTATAATTTTAATAAATGGAGACCGCCAGTATGAAAAAAGATATTCATCCACCCTTTCAAAAGGCAATTGTTCATTGTGCCTGCGGTAACGAATTCGAAACCTTTTCTACTGCTAAAAAAATTAAGGTGGAGATATGTTCTCAATGTCATCCTCTCTTTACCGGGCAACAGAAGATTGTCGACTCTAAGGGACGTGTTGAGAGATTCAGACGTAAATACCAGAGAATTGAGGAAAATAACAGAAGTAGTAAAAAGAAAAAATAAAAAAATAATTGATTATGTTATCCCAAATCGAAGATGTAGAAAGACGGCTTAGCAGTTTGGAATACGAGCTGAGTAGGCAGGAGGTTATTCAGCAACAAAGTCTCTATCAGAAATATCTAAAAGAGCATGTTAGCCTTCAACCTATCGTAGATGCCTTCCGCAAGTACAAAGCATTAAAAGAGAAGATTAAAGATACAAAAAGCCTCCTTAACGATCCTGACAGAGAGATGAGGGAACTCGCTCAAAAAGAGATAGACAACTTGAAGGATAACTTAGCGAAACTGGAACGTGAAATGGGGCTTTTGCTCCTTCCCAAGGACCCAAAGGATGAGAAAAACTGTATTCTTGAAATAAGGGCTGGCACTGGTGGAGAAGAGGCAGCCCTATTTGTCGCAGATCTCTTTAGAATGTATGGCTACTATATAGAGAACAAAGGCTGGAAAATGGATATCCTGAGCCAAAGCCCTACAGGTCTGGGTGGTTTTAAGGAGCTCATTGCATTGATAGAAGGGCAGAGGGTATATAGTGGGCTTAAGTATGAGAGTGGGGTTCACAGAGTCCAGAGGATACCCGAGACAGAGTCAAAGGGTCGAATACATACTTCAGCTGTTACTATAGCTGTACTGCCTGAGGCAGAAGAGGTTGATGTATCAATCGACCCAGCTGATCTCAGGATAGATGTATATAGATCCTCAGGTCCTGGAGGTCAGAGTGTTAATACTACAGATTCAGCTGTGAGAATCACACATATTCCTACTGGATCTGTGGTCTCTTGTCAGGATGAAAAATCCCAGCACAAAAACAAGGCAAAAGCCATGAAGGTCCTCAGATCTCGTTTGCTGGACATTCAACAGGCAGAACAGCGATCAAAAATTTCTGAGGAGCGCAAACATATGGTGGGCTCAGGTGATAGAAGTGAACGGATCAGAACTTATAATTTCCCTCAGGGGAGAGTGACCGACCATAGAATAGGGTTGACGGTCTATAGACTTGAGGAGGTTCTGCACGGTGAACTTGATCTCATCTTGCATCCCCTCCTAGCTCATTTTAAGGCCGAGTCCGAGAAGGTTCAAGCAGAACAGCTCTTATGACTCAAAAAAGATGGGCTATCCAGGAAATCTTGAATGTAACCACAGAGTTTCTAAGAGATAAAGGGATAGAGAGTCCACGTCTCTGTGCCGAGGTCTTGTTGTCCCACCAGCTAAAAAAAAGCAGAGTCGAACTGTACCTTGAATTTGATCAGCCATTAAGTACTTTAGAGATAGCCGGTTATCGCTTCCTTATCAGAAGACGATTAAAAAGAGAACCTCTCCAATATATTACCGGGCATCAGGAGTTTTGGTCCCTTGACTTCTTAGTTAGCCCAGCGGTTTTTATTCCAAGACCAGAAACCGAGATCCTCGTTGAAGAGGCACTCAAGCTCAAACAGAGGGATCTTTTATCAGATAGTTTCCAACCAAAAATATTAGATTTAGGTACTGGATCTGGGGCGATAGCTATAGCCCTGGCAAAAGAAATTCAAGATGCTACCATATGGGCAAGCGACATCTCTTTTGAGGCCCTGGCTTTGGCCAGAGATAACACTAAACATCATAACCTTAATAATAGAATAAAATTCTGCCAAGGTGATCTCTGGCAACCCTTCTCTAACTCTTCTATTACCTTTGATATGATCATATCCAATCCCCCTTATATTCCTGCTGAGGCTTTTAAGATGCTGCCTCCAGAGGTGAGTTATTATGAGCCTCGAATTGCCCTTGATGGGCATGAAAATGGTACGCACTTTATTAAAAGAATAATCGAAGAAAGTGGAATTTATCTAAAGCCTGGTGGATGGCTCCTGATAGAGATGGATCCGGATCAAACGGAAAGGGCATTATATCTTATTGATTCAACACAGTCTTTTAGGTACAAAGAACGCCTTATGGATTACCGAAAAAAATACAGAATGGTGAAGGCTCAAAAAATAAATGGATAAAATCATTATCGAGGGAGGATCTCCACTTAAAGGAGAGGTAACAATTAGCGGCTCCAAGAATGCCGCTTTACCAATACTGTCAGCCTGTCTCCTGACAGGTGGTTGGCATACATTGGATAACATCCCTAAATTAAAAGATATCTGGACTATAAAAGAGATCTTGTCCAATCTCGGAGTTGCCTTTGAGGAGAATGGTCAAACCCTCAAGGTAAACTCGGATAACCTTAATAGTCATATTGCCCATTATAAATTAGTCAAGACAATGCGGGCCTCTATACTTGTTTTAGGTTCCCTTTTGTCCAGACTTGGAAAGGCAAAAATTTCCCTTCCCGGAGGTTGTGCTATAGGTGCTAGACCAATAGACTTACATCTAAAGGGCTTGTCTTTAATGGGAGCTGACATAAACCTGGAACATGGATATGTGGTTGCTAATGTTGATAAACTCCGGGGAGCTGACATATTTTTTGATATATCCACAGTTACTGGAACGGAAAACTTAATGATGGCTGCTGCTAAGGCGGATGGCATTACCACCTTAAATAATGCTGCTAAAGAGCCAGAGGTAGTTGATCTTGCTAATATGCTAAAGGCGATGGGAGCAAGAATCAATGGAGCAGGTACCGATACCATAACCATTACCGGTGTAAAGGAATTACATCCTGTTAGGTATGCTATTATACCTGACCGGATTGAGGCTGGTACATTTCTAATCGCTTCAGCTATAACAAAAGGGAAAGTAAGGATAAAAGGCTGCAATGGAGACCATATAGAAGCCATTATAAAAAAACTTCTTGACATAGGCATGGAAATAGAAAAAGAAGGAGAAGGCCTTGTTGCTATAGGCCATGATAAAATTAAAAGTGTAGATATAAAAACCATGCCATTTCCTGGATTTCCTACAGATATGCAGGCCCAATTTATGACTCTGATGAGCATTGCTGATGGATGGAGCATAATCAGGGAAACAATATTTGAAAATAGATTCATGCATGTTAGCGAATTAAGAAGGATGGGGGCAGATATTAAGATCAATGGAGGCCAAGCCTTAGTTCTAGGTAAAAGAAATTTATTCGGAGCCCAGGTTATGGCAACTGATTTAAGGGCAAGTGCCTCTCTTGTTCTTGCTGGTCTGGTAGCGAAAGGAAGGACAGAGATCTCAAGGGTATATCATCTTGATAGGGGTTATCAAGACCTCGATCTGAAGTTATCCCTTCTTGGGTCAAAGATTTGGCGTGAAAAGTATTGATGTTCTCTCGTCCACTTGTTCCTGCACTGTGCTCAACCATTATTGGTATCCTTATTGGTCACAATATCCTGACCAACATTAACCTACCTGTATTTTTATTCCCTTTGGTCATTTTATTATGTCTGGGTATAATCTTTATCATCCCTTTAAAATTTCCCCTTTTTTATTTAATGGCCGTCTTTATGCTGTTAGGCATCAACACCCAAATCAATAGACCCGTTCTGTCAGGGCTGCCTAAAGTAATACACAAGAATGAGAAAGTAGTTATTGAAGGAACAATCTATAGACCGCCCAGGATAAGATTCAATATGGCAAGTGCCCCAATCCATGCAGAAAAAATCTTTTTTTCTAAAAAGGTCAGCACGGTCAAGATCAATCTACTAGTAAAGATATATGGATACAACGGTGGTTTAAAAGTAGGTGAACGAATCCGCTTTCCTGCTAAGCTAAAAGAATTCGAAAACTTTAATAACCCAGGCAACTTTGATTACAGGTTCTATATGCTGAGCCAGGGGCTTTCCTTTATGGCCGTGGTATCAGACGGACGATATGTTGTTCCAATGGGAGAAGGACATCTTGGTCTCGCCGGAAAAACATTGGAGAAGATCAGAGGTCCTTTAAGGAGATTTTTTAGTGAGAGGCTTTCTCATACCGTGAGTCCAATATATACCGCCCTTATTCTTGGGGAAAGGCAAGGCCTTACATCTAAGCTAAGAGAACCATTCGATAGATCAGGGGTAGGCCATATAATGGCTGTTTCGGGTCTCCACCTTGGTTTGGTGGCTTGGCTCTTTTTTATGTCTCTAAGGTGGCTATTATCGCTATCCTACCGTTTGACCCATATGACAGATATAAGAAAATTTGCAGCAATCATAACCACCTTCCCAGTGATAGCCTATGGCTTACTTACTGGACTCCAGGTTTCCTCCCAGAGGGCCATGGTTATGGTTCTGGTATTTCTGTGGTCTTTTGTTATAGGCAGGGAAAAAGATGTCTGGTCGAGCCTTTCCTTAGCAGCCCTTATAATACTTGCCCTTAAGGGGGATGCCCTTTTTAGCACCTCCTTTCAGCTATCCTTC
>JAUWZC010000263.1 GCA_030615565.1 Desulfobacteraceae bacterium
TGAGGGAAAGATCCTCTATGATTATGCAAGAAGAATTTTAAAGCTAAGAGATGAAACAAAAGAAAAGATTTTAAGGATAAAGGAAAATGAATCAGGAAACATCTTTGTCAGTGCCAGCACCATACCTGCAACATATATCCTCCCCCCCCTTCTGAATGAGTTTAAAAAGCTCTTTCCTGATATCCGGGCCTATATTCAAGCCAATGACAGTGAAGAAACCTTGGGGATGATCCTGAATAACCAGGCAGAAATTGGCTTTATCGGCAAACATACCTTAAATAAAAGGTTAAATGTTGAGCCCTTATGGAAAGACAGGCTTGTTTTAGCTGCACCGGCAGATCATCCCTGGCATAAGAAGGACTATGTAACCCTAAATGAGGTCTTAAATGAACCCTTTATCATCAGAGAAATGGGCTCTGCGACCCGGAAAATCCTTGAAGAATACTTACTAAAAAATACTGACAAGAGCCTTTCCAGATTCAATATTGTCTGTGAAATGGGAAGCTCTGAAGCGGTCAAAGAAGCAATCATAGCCGGTCTCGGTGCCTCTATTCTTTCAATCCATGCTATCAAGCGGGAATTAAAACAGGGGACACTCATTGAGGTACCAATTAAGGACTGCACCATTCAAAGATATTTTTATTTGATTTATAAAAAGCAATTCACTTTATTGCATTATCATAAGCTGTTTCTGAAATTTGTAAAAAATTACAAACTCAGCTCTTCTGTGTGAAGGCAGTGGTCATAGGGACCAGATAGCGAAGTGAGCTAAGTTCCTACAATTCTTTCCGGACAAAATAGGTACATTGCTGAGTAAAAGAGACTAAAGCATCAAGCTTTTCCTTGGCATGGCCAGAATCTATGGCATCACTTGCCCTTTTAATGCCCTCTTTAAAACCCCTGCTCACCTATCTAACGGTCGTCAGTGCCCTGGCTTTGGCTTTGGGCTGTTAGTTTTTCAAGGTATAGTCACAAAGAAAGAGAGGGTAGGGTTAACAGGAGTATAAAATTTGAAAAGAAGGGAGATGTTAAAAGAATGAAAATAGTAAATCTATGTGCTGAAGGGTCGTGCTGTCCGGTTATCAAGATAACGGATACACAAGTGGAAATAGGAGAGAAGGACAACGCCTGTGTCCTTACCAAGGAACAGTGGGAAGTCCTTAAAGAGAAAATACTGAAGAAGGAGATCTAAGGCAAAGAAGCCTAAAGTCAATCCTGTAATCCCACCTGCTCAACAAAGAATGCCCAATAAGTCAACGACCCCGCCCTTCCGGGCGGGGCTTGAAAAAAGGAAATAATTCATTAGCCGCCTCCATCCCCACCCTCCCGGGTGGGTCATTAAAGGGCGGCGGTAAATATACAGGAAATAGAGAACTATGACAAAGGCAGTAGTAGCAATACTGCAATTCAGACACTACAGGCACAAATAAGTGCCTGTAGTGTCTGAATTGCAGTTAAATTAAGTTGACATGATCCAATAACCTTTGATAAAAGCTAAATCGCCATGAAATCGAAGATCTCAACTGCTGTCAGTCAGATCCCTCTTTCCGGTATTCGAGAAATGTGGCAACGTGCTGCACAGTATGACAGTTACATTTCCCTGGGGATTGGTGAGCCAGACTTTAATACGCCCAAAGAGATATGCAATCAGGCACTTCAGGATGCGCTCCAAGGCGCAACCCATTACACTCAATCACAGGGGGATCCTGAATTGCTCAAAGCAATTCAGATGTATCTGCATGAGCGCCTTGGCGAGGATCTCTCACCCCGTCAGATTGTTGTGACTACTGGAGGGGTTGGGGGTTTGACATCATTCTTCCGCACAGTGCTAAACCCTGGTGATGAAGTCCTCATACCAGACCCTTATTTTCCACCATATCGGCACCATATTGAATGGGTGGGGGGAAAGGCTGTGCATGTTCAGACCCTTTTTGAAAATGGTTTTGTGCCATCCCCGGAAGCTATTGAAGCAGCAATCACCCCTCAAAGCAGGGTGTTGCTCTTGAATTCGCCAAACAACCCAACTGGAGCCGTCATTCCTGCTGAGACCCTGGATGACATCGCCCGTATTGTGCAAGCAAGAGATTTATTAGTATTAAGTGATGAAGTCTACGAAAGACTTCTTTTTGACGGGCGGACTCACGAATCGATCCGAACACGGGCGGGAATGAGGGAGCGGACGGTTGTGGTTCATTCCTTTTCCAAATCCTTTGCCATGACTGGTTGGCGCATAGGATATGCTTTTGGGCCGGAATGGCTCATTGAGTCCATGATCAAAGTGGTAAGTTCCACTACATCTTGCGCTCCATCAGTTTCTCAACGCGCTGCCCTGGCCGCTCTGCAGCTCGATCCAGAAGTCATCAATGCAATGGCTGAAGAATTTCGCATTCGTCGGGATCACGCATATGAAGCCCTGCAAAAGCTTCATGGTGTGAAGGTTTACAAGCCTGGAGGAACTTTTTATATATTCCCGGATATCAGTCAAATCACTCAAGATAGCCGTCAGTTTGCCTTGGATTTATTGGATAAGGAACAGGTTGTGGTGGTTCCAGGAGAGGCCTTTGGGCCTTCTGGAAAAGGATGCTTACGCATAGCTCTGACGGTCAATCAGGAGGTTTTGAAAGAAGCCTTCGAACGTATCCAACGTTTCATAAGTACCCTTTCCTGACCTTTTTCTCTCAATAAAGTTTTTAAGGTCTTTAACATCCACTCATATCTTAGTGACCAAACCTCCCTCTATGGATAACTCCTCATGAATAATTCCTGGACAAGACCTAATATTTGCCAAAATAATCCATTAGGTGTATGAAGTTATATCTACTGTACAATCTTATTCAAAATAGAAAGGAGATTGGCATGAAAGATGATGTTAGGTGGATAAAAACACACTGTGCAAGAATGGATCATGGCGGTTGTGCTCTGCTAGTAGGTGTTAAAGATAACAAAATTGTTAGCGTTAAAGGAGAT
>JAUWZC010000286.1 GCA_030615565.1 Desulfobacteraceae bacterium
ATTTTCTTCATCAATGCTATCAGTTCCTCTGGTTCTTCTGGTTTTTCAATATAAGCTTCAGGTTCAGGTACAGATTGACCGGCAAATTCATCCAATACTTTCTGGGAGCGAAAGAAGCTTTTTTTGGATATAGCAGAGAGCACGATTACAGGAATATTTTTTAAAGGTTCCTCGGTTTTCAATTCGCGATACATCCTAACTCCACTCTCTTTTGGCATCAAGATATCTAAAATAATTAAATCCGGTTTATCCTCCCTTACCTTACCCATACCCTCTACACCATTCTTGGCTTCAATGGTTATATAGCCGCTTTTTTCCACAAGTTTTGAAACAACCTTTCTGATATCAACATCATCGTCAACAATAAGAACCTTCTTCATTATGCATCCTCCTTTTATTATATATCGGAATTTCTATCCCGCTGTAGGCGGGAATATAATGGCTCTTTTAAGCTTATCCGTTTTTTGCGGCGCACATGTAATAATGGCCCGCCCTGGTGCGACTTTCGTGGAATACATTGCCATTGCTGTAATATTTAAGGAATATAACCAGTTAAACCAATGCAACATAGGATAGGTTTTGGCCAGGGAACATTGGATTTAAAAAAGGAATTAATATATTTTAATTATCAAAAATTCATTTCCTTCACTTTGTTCAGGACAAGTTCACCCATCATTTCATCATTCCAATATTCCATTATTCCAATTGCATAGCGAAGCAGAGCTAAGTTCAAATTAGCCTTGATGAACCTCTTTTTCCGTTGCTCCCTGTGTAGCTACATCTCTATATGGCAGTCGAATTGTAAAGGTTGATCCCTTTCCGGGTTGTGAGTTTACAGTGATTGTTCCACCATGTTCCTGAACTATCTTCTGGGTATTCAGGAGACCAAGACCAGTACCTCTTCCCTCCTTGGTGCTAAAAAAACTAACAAATAGCTTCTTTTTGACTTCTTCATCCATACCACAACCGTTGTCAGAGACCTCAAACCTGACCGTGTCATCATTTTCAAGGATTGTCCTTACCTGCACCACCCATTTTTTTCCTTCGTTAGAGTCATAAATACAGGCATCTCTGGCATTGGAAACCAGGTTAAGCAAACAGCGATGAATACCTTTTGGATCCATAACTGCCTCACCCATGGATGGATCAAAATCTTTAATAATCTCTATGTCATATTCTTTTGCGCCCGCTTCCATAAGCTTACAGACCTCATTTGCAATCTCATTGGGAAAACATCTTTCATATTCTGGCTTGCGTTCCCTGGAATACTCAAGCAGATCAAGAACCAAGCCAGAAATCCTGCCCATGTTACCTTCTAACATATCCCAGCCGTCCTTCAGGGAATCTGTATCATCTTCTTTAAGGGCCTCATTTACCAAATAGATCCCACCCTTTAGGCCAAACAAAATATTTTTGACATAATGGGCAAGACTAGCTACGGTTTGCCCTATAGCTGCTAACCTCTCAGATTTGATTAGTTCCTGCTCCAGCCGATGTATCTCCCTTAATCTTTCCTGCACCTCCATCTTGACTGCGGTCCAGTACTTGACCCTCTGTGAGAGTTCTCTGTAATCAAAGGGCTTTGCTATATAATCATCTGCCCCAATGCCCAATCCCTTCACCTTATCAGGTATCTTCCCTTTTGCAGTTAACATAATAACTGGGATAAGTTTTGTATCTTCAGAACCTTTCAGCCTTCTGCATACCTCATAGCCATCTATTTTGGGCATCATTATATCTAATATTATTAAGTCAGGCTTATATTCCTCTACCTGTTGCAGGGCCTGCTCCCCATCATAGGCCTCTGAGGTATCGTACCCTTCAGCATGAAACCTCTTGGTCAGTAATTCAACAGTATCGATATCATCATCCACCATTAATATCTTGGCCTTGTTAGTCATTTAAATCGCCATAAATGGGTTATGGATTATGCTTCAGGAAATATTCGATTTGTTTAGGTAATTCTCGGACATCAATGGGCTTAGGGATGTAGCCATCACAACCTGCGGCCAAGGCAACTTCCATATCCCCTTTCATTGCATGGGCTGTCAGGGCAATTACCGGGATACTCCTAAGGTCTCTATCTCTCTTCAATCTTCTTGTTACCTCATAACCATCTATCTTTGGTATAAAAAGATCCATAAGAATCAGATCCGGCTTTTCGGTCTTTGTTTTCTCTAATGCCTCTTCCCCATCAACTGCTTCGATTACCTGATAGCCATTGATCTTCAAGACCTTAACCACCAATTCCCGGTTATCCTGATTATCCTCAACCACTAAAATTTTCTGTGATGAACCTTTCTGAATTCCTTTATTGTCCATGGCTGTTACCGTTTCAAAACTGGTTAAATTGTAACTACTCAGCAATTGACCCCGGCGCTTCGCTCCAGGGTTATATATGAAAGAAACTATATGTTGAGCATGGAAATGTCTTTTTTTACTATGCCCTCACAAAGACGAGCTGGCAGGCCGCTTCAAACCGTGCGCACCAGCAACTCGTCATTGTTTTACAGGGCCTTTGTCTGTGTGCGCGGGTTTGAAGCGGCACGCTGAGGCCCCCTGTTAGAGGGCATGATGTAAAAAAAGACATCTCCATGCTCTTTTTCACATTTAGTTTCTT
>JAUWZC010000221.1 GCA_030615565.1 Desulfobacteraceae bacterium
ATACAGAAAGGCCCTGGATGAGATGAAAGACCTTATTGAGGATATGAACAGAAATGAGTCTGCGCGGAAGGCTATTGCTGGCTGGAAGCGGGATATCCAGGTTAAAACAAGAGGTGGACAATTTGCTATCATGATTGATGACGGAGACATTAAACTGGAGGAAAAGGTTTTATCATCCCCTGATTTTATAATGGTCTGCGATGATATAACTAGCCTTCTTGATGGCTTGGCCTATAGGGGTGCTATTACTGACTCGGTAATCAATAAAAAGATTTGGATCAGTAAAAATATGGAGTTCAATACTATTTTCAAGTTAGACAGGATGGCCCGTTTCCTGGTGAGGTCGAAAAAGGTTTAAAGTTCTAGTAATTATTCTGCTTGACGAAATCTCCTTAAATTACTTAAAAATTACTTAATGTGTAGCATATTTATTACCTGAGAATAATGATATGAAAGACAAGCTTATTTTAGAAATAGAAAAGGGAACGGATGTAAGTGACTCCAAGGTTGGTGTATCAGTAAAAATTGATATGGCTGACGGCGAAGGATCAACTTTGAGTGGATCAGTTTTGCTTGTAGAAAAATGCAGCTCCTATGAAATTTTGGAAAAAGAGGTTTCAAGGATTAAGGAAGAACTCGATGCCTTATTACATAAATCAAAGACACTATTTGAGACGGAGGTTGGAGAAGAAAAAGGTCCGGATGTGGATGAAGATATGAATACAAAGGAGATATGGGATCTCTTATCCATGATCAAGGATCCCGAGATGTTATTAGCGAAATTTAATAGCATGAGTCGTCAAAAAAGGCTTGAGGTGGCAGATTATGTTTTGTCCAATTGCAATGTCTTTTCTGGCCCTGCATCTATTTTCTCTATGAGATATAATAACAAAGAAGGTGTAATGGAGTAAATCGTCTCGAATTTGGAAAAATAGGTGCACAAGAGGTAATATGCGTATCATAATGTTTGCAGGCAAGGGTGGTGTGGGAAAGACAAGCATTGCCAGTGCAACAGGTCTAAAAGCAGCTGGCATGGGCTATAAAACATTGATAATGTCCTTAGATATTGCACATAGCCTGAGTGACATCTTTTCCCTCAACAAGGGTTTAATGGATAAAAATAAGGGGATACCAGTTAAGATAGAAGATAGGCTGTGGATTCAGGAACTGGATATTCAGGAAGAGATACAAAGAAACTGGGGAGATGTCCATAAGTACATAGCAAGCTTATTTCATAAAGCAGGCCTTGATGAAATATTGGCAGAAGAGCTGGCTATTTTACCGGGCATGGAGGAGGTTAGTTCTCTCCTGTATATAAACCGATATGCACATGAAGGTGATTTTGATGTAATTATTCTCGACTGTGCACCAACAGGTGAATCTTTAAGGTTTATCAGTATTCCCACAATACTTGAATGGTATATCAGCAAGATATTCAAGATAGAGCGCAGGCTAGTAAGCTACATCAGGCCTGTGGCCAAACGCTTTTACGATGTGCCTCTTCCAGAAGACGATTATTTTAAGGCCCTTGAAAATCTTTTTGTTCGACTTGAGGGTGTAGACAATATCCTCACTGATCCTACCATAACCACTGTAAGGCTGGTGACCAATCCAGAGAAGATAGTCTTGAAAGAAACGCAGAGGAGCTTTTTGTATTTTTCTCTCTATAAGATGTGTATTGATGCAGTAGTGATGAACAGGATTTTGCCGGGCAACATTGAAGAGACTTACTTTAATGACTGGAAGGAATCACAGAGAAGGTATTTGGAATTGGCAGAGGAATATTTTAGTCCTGTTCCCATATTTCATGTAGTCCTCTTTCAAAATGAGCCTCTGGGAAAGGAGAGATTAAAAAAATTTGGGGAAGATATATATGGTGAGCATGATCCAACAGAACATTTTTATACGGAACGGCCTTATGAATTTAACCGAAAAGATGGTAAGTTTTTTATAAAGATTAAACTTCCATTTCTCACCAAAGAAGAGATAGAATTAAACAGACTTCCAGAGGAGATGGTGATTAGGGTAGGGGGATTCAAGAGACATATCCCTTTGCCAAGATATGTTTCTGCATATAAGGATGTTACGGCAAAGACAGATGGCACCTATTTAAATATCATTTTTGGAGGAAACAGGGATGAAAAAGAAAAAACCCAAAGATGAAGAGGATATAGGTATAGAGGAAGCCTTTCGCTCGTTGGGTAAGTTTTTTTCATGGCTGGAAGGAAGGATCAGCCCCAGTTCTGAGTTTCGTGAACATATGGATAAATCCAGAGTAGAGTTCTTAAAGGGAATCAGGGTTTTGATTGATAAAAGGATTAATGATTTAGAGAAAAGGCAGCCCAAAAAGGCAGAGAAAAAGGCCACCCGGGTAAGGGTAGAGTAGATCAGATTTCTTTTAATAGAGCTCAATTTCCTCAAGCCACATGGAATAATGGAATGCTGGAATAATGGGTTAAAAGCTCTGGCTTGATTCAGCGTTTATACTGGGCTACGAATTTAAGCCAATGTGTAGTAAGTATGACTGCGATATGCTAGCGAATGCGAGGGGCAGGATGAGCAAATATTCCAATTGCGGAGCAAAGCGAGGCTAATTTCGATGTCCAACTCACCTGTTCATATCCCTATTAATGGGGTGATAGATCTCCATACCTTTGCGCCAAATGAGGCTAGTGAAGTTGTGGATGAATACCTAAATGTATGCTCCCAGAAAGGTATATCGGAAGTTAAGATAATTCACGGGAAGGGCAAGGGTGTTTTGCGTCGCACAGTGGAATCTGCCTTAAAGAGACATCCTCTTGTTCTATCATTCAAACAAGATCCAGGCCCCTCAAGCTGGGGTTCAACCATTGTTTTTTTAAAGGACCCGGGAAGGAGTAAAGATGAGAGCAAGATCTAAGTCCTCCATAAAAGTATTATTTTTAATTCTGATTTTTTTTATCGCCCTCCCCTTATCCCTTGATTTCTTAATGGGGACCCGTTTAAGCAAGTATGTTTCCTGGCTTGAAAGCGGTATCAGTATAGGCGGGACAAAAATCACTATAATAAATATAGCCTATCTCGTTATTTTTCTTGTTTTTTTCATTTTTGTATCCAGGATCATAAGGGACACATTACAGAACAGAATTCTTCCTCGAACCAGGCTGGATATTGGGGCAAGGGCATCATTTGTAAATATTGTTATTTACACCTTCTGGATTTTGGCTATCTATACAGGGATAAATATATTAGGGATTAATCTTTCATCCTTAGCCTTCATGGCAGGTGCCCTTGGAATTGGGATTGGCTTTGGCCTGCAGAATGCTGTCAATAATTTTGTAAGTGGAATCATCCTTCTCTTTGATCCGTCTATCCAGGTAGGTGATATGGTCCAGATTGGGGATGATTGGGGGACAGTAAACAGGATTAATATAAGGACTACCATTATCCAGACCTTTGATAATGCCTCACTGATTATCCCCAACTCTGAGATGATTTCAAACAAGGTTACAAACTGGTCTTTTAAGGATCCAAAAGTCAGGCGCCATGTGGATGTAGGTGTGGCTTATGGCTCGGATGTCCAATTGGTGCACAAAATTCTGTTACAGATTGTTAATGATATGCCTGAGATAATGAATGATCCCGCCCCCAGGGTAGATTTCACTGATTTTGCTGACAGTGCACTTATTTTCAGGATTAGGTTCTGGATTACATCGCCCGAGTTCTGGTTAGCCGCACCAACAGAACTCAGGTTTAAGATTGATGAGGAATTCAAGAAAAATGGCATAGAAATTGCTTTCCCACAACAGGATATCCATATCAGAAGCGCCTCCGGGCTGGACGAGATAATCAAAAAGGGAGATTATTTACAAAAGCTATCTACAGATTAAAATTGAGGTTTGGTTTTGTAAAAATTTCATCCTTTGCCCTTGCATTTTATTAAGAAAAGATAATAAGATT
>JAUWZC010000024.1 GCA_030615565.1 Desulfobacteraceae bacterium
AAAACTTAGTTAATAGATCCTAATAAAATTCATGATTGTGTACAAGGGTATGAGTAATATCTCCAAAAATCCTATCACACCAACAATGGAAGATTATCTGGAGGCTATATATAATCTTGCCAGGGAAAAGAGGTCTGTCCGTGTAAGGGATATTGCTAAAAAGCTTGAAGTTAAGATGCCTACTGTAACCAATATGCTCAAAAACCTAAGCGAGAAAGGCCTGATTGACTATGAAAAATATGAATATCTTGAGCTTACAGAAAAAGGCTCTGATGTTGGTAGCAATATATACAAACGGCACCAAATCCTTAGAACATTTTTAGCTGATATATTAAAAATAGACTTTAATCAGGCAGATGAAGATGCCTGTAAAATGGAACATGCTGTTAGCCCATCTACAATTGAGGCATTTGTAGACTTTATGGAATTTATCGAGCATTGTCCAAGAGGAGGGACAAGCTGGCTTGATTATTTCAATGAATACAGGGTGTATGGACAGCCAAAGGATAAATGTTTGGAACGAATGAAGAGGTTTGCTAACGAATATAATGCAAAGATAAAAGATATGGAAAAAGAAAAGATAGAGGGAAAACTATGATGCCGCTTACCATGGTTAACCCAGGACAAGAGGTAACCATGATAGATATACTCGGAGGAAGAGGTATCAGGTCAAAGCTTTACAGTATGGGCCTTATTCCAGGAGTAAAACTTACAGTATTGGGAACTAGAGGTGGGCCCATTATGATTGCAGTAAATGATACAAGACTGGCCCTTGGTTTTGGTATGGCAAAGAAGATCATGGTGGAATAAATTTTTTTAAGCATATTATTAGAGATATCTAATTAAATTAAGGCAATCTAAAATGGAATTCATAAAAAAAAGAAATAACATTCATCTATAATCGGCTAATTATTCCTAGCCTTCCCAAGAGTGCTGATGAAAAAGTGGCACCTTGGCTAGGCCCTAAGAGAAAAACCAGGAATTCACATTTTTAGATTAAAAAAATGGCTTATTTAGGTCTAACTGAATGAAATTTTTCTTCTGGAAGCTCCAGGCAGGTTAAATAATTTCCAAAAACTGCTCCAGTATCTATACCTATTTTATTTTTCATGATCAAAGGGCTATTCAGTGGGGTATGTCCAAATATGACCACCTTACCAAAATCATAATTGGAATAAATAAATTCCTCTCTAATCCAAATCATATCATTCAGGTCTTGATCCTCAATACTTATATTAGGTCGAAAACCAGCATGGACAATATAGTATTGCTCAAGTTCTATCATGGACAAAAGTGAAGAATAAAAGTCAAGATGAGAAGATGGAATAAGCGCATCATCTTGACTTCGCCTCACTTCCTCATAGCTTTTAAGGGTAGAAAGGCCTCCGTTTAATAGGGAACTCTGGGAATCAACACCTGACAAATAATCAAGAAACATCTGCTCATGGTTTCCGATAAGACATTGAATTAAGGAAGAGCTCTCTTTTAATTGTAAAATAAAATCGACAACACTTTTAGAATCTTCCCCTCTGTCAATATAGTCTCCGATAAAAATGAGCCGATCATTGGCTGAGTTCCACTCTATTTTATCAATAAGCCTTTTGAGCATATCCAAACAACCATGAATATCCCCGACAATAAATATCTTTTCTGCACTCATAAATAACCTTTAACAAAGATAAAGGAATGCTACAAAATTTTGAGTCATTATATAAAAGGCTTTTAATAAATAATCAAGTAGGATATTTATTCAGTGTCTTTTGTTTGTTGTCAATAGGTATAGTTAACGTTATTAGTTTATAGTCATTTGTCACTTGTAAGGATAGCTATAGTTAGATATTTAACCAATGACTAACAACAAATGGCCAATGACATCGCCTTTTAGGGGTAAAGCTTTATGTCAAAAATAGTTTTAGTTCTGGCAACCCATAATAGAGGAAAAAAAAGAGAGTTTGAACTACTTTTTAAGGAACTTTCTATAGAGATTAAAGGTCTTTCTGAATTTCAAAGGATTCCTGAATTTGAAGAAGAAGGAAGCACATTTGAAAAAATTGTTATAAATAAGGCAAAATTTGTATCAAGAATACTTGATGTACCTGTCCTTGCAGATGACTCGGGCCTTGTAGTAGAAGCATTAAATGGAGCGCCGGGCATCCTTTCAGCACGCTATGCTGGAAAATCAGCTACCGATTATCAAAACAACCATAAACTTATTGAGGAAATGAGAGGGAAAGAGAATAGAAATGCCATCTTTGTTTGTTCTATTGCTATATCCAAACCAACTGGTCAGGTTTTAACTTATACTGGAAGTTGCTCTGGGATAATTTTACATGAACCTGCAGGGACAAATGGTTTTGGATATGATCCCTTTTTTTATTATTCTCCCCTTGGCAAGACATTTGCTCAATTATCAGTAGAAGAAAAAAGTAGAGTGAGTCATAGAGGGCAGGCCATAAGAAAACTAAAGGATGATTTTAAAAAGGTATTGATTTGGTTTGAAGACAGATAAGCCCAATATCTACACAATTCTCCCATCTTTCTCCTTGACCTCTAAAAAACTTTTAAAATAAAATAATTTGGTTAATTTAAAAAAAGGAAATATCTATGAATGATACAGCTGAAGATGAAGAAGACGCAATGTTAAAGGATATAACCTCAATGCTTACTTATTTTGAAAAACATAGGGGTAATCTTATACCTATCTTACAATCAATCCAAGAAAAACACCAGTATCTTTCTCCTTTAGCCCTACAAATGGTGGCCAGACATCTTAAAGTGTCTAGCTGTGATGTTTATGGAGTGGCCACATTTTACAATCAGTTTAGGTTCCATCCCCCAGGTGAACACCAGATCAAGGCCTGCCTTGGGACAGCCTGTCACGTTAGGGGTGGTGATATAATCCTTGAAAATTTTGAACGCAAGCTTGATATTAAGGCGGGTGAAACCACCCCAGACAGGGAATTTAGCATTGATAGAGTGGCCTGCGTAGGATGTTGCGCCCTAGCACCTGTTGCCATAGTTGATGATACAGTTTATGGGCATATGGCCCCAAGCAAGGTAGAGGGACTTATCCTGGGTTTTGAGATTGAAAAAGAAAGGGAAAAAAGAAAAAAGCAGTCAAATGAATCAAAATAGTAAAAAAAAATTAACGGAGGTGTTTGCTTCCATAAAGACAGAGGCAGATAAACGCTTCAAAGAGATAAAGGGAGATGATGATCAAAATATTTTAATTGGTATGGCAACATGTGGTCTGGCATCTGGTGCAATAGAGGTAAAGGCTGCATTTGAAGAAGCCATAGCAGAGAGAAAAATCAATGCCCATATTATGCCTGTGGGCTGTTTAGGGCATTGCTATGCCGAACCCCTAGTTTTAATTGAGAAGCCCGGATTTCCACCTATCCTTTACCACAATGTAACACCTGGAAAGGCACGACTTCTAGTAAAGGCCTTTTTAGAAGAAGGTGACCCAGTTTTTGAGCATATATTAGGGTCCATGGAAGAAAATGACATTATACCCTCAGTCATGGAATTCCAGCGCTTCAATCAAGAAAAAAGGATAGTTATGGCCAACAGTGGTTTAATTGACCCAGAGGATATCTATCACTACATAGCAAAGGGCGGATATTCTGCCCTTGTCAAGGCACTCACCTTAGAACCAGAGAAGATTATAAATGAGATTCAAGAATCAGGCCTTAGAGGGAGAGGAGGTGCAGGTTTCTTAACAGGCAAAAAGTGGCAATTAACACGAGATGTCAATGAAAAAGATAAGTTCGTTATATGTAATGCAGACGAAGGAGACCCAGGTGCTTATATGGATAGGACTCTCCTTGAAAGCAATCCCCATCAGATCATTGAAGGTATGGCCATCAACGCTTATGCGATTGGAGCCGAAAAAGCGATCACTTATATCAGGGCAGAATATCCCCTCGCTGTGAAAGTGACTAAAAAGGCAATTGAACAAGCAAAAGAGATAGGGCTCTTAGGGAAAGGAATATTGGGTACAGACTTTAATTTAGACATAGTTATATTTCAGGGATCAGGGGCCTTTGTTTGTGGAGAAGAAACAGCCCTCATACAGTCAATTCAAGGCGAAAGAGGGATGCCTCAACCAAGGCCACCCTACCCTTCCCAAAGAGGTTTGTTTGGAAAACCCACAATAATAAATAATGTTAAAACCTTTGGATCTATACCACCTATATTAAAAAAGGGAGCCCAGTGGTTCAGAGGGGTTGGTACGGAAAAAAGTCCTGGTACAGCAATATTCTCTGTAGTGGGAAATATTGTGCATGCCGGCTTAGTGGAAATCCCTATGGGGATTTCCCTCAGAAGCCTTATCTTTGACATCTGTGGAGGTATTCCAGAACAAAAGAAATTTAAGGCTGTTCAGATTGGCGGCCCTTCTGGAGGGTGCCTGCCTGAGCATTTTCTAGATACCCCCATTGATTTTGATTCTCTAACACTAGCTGGGGCAATGATGGGATCAGGCGGTATTGTTGTCATGGATGAGGATACATGCATGGTAGATGTAGCCAGATATTTTCTTGACTTCACCCAAAAGGAGTCATGCGGAAAATGTACATTCTGTAGAATAGGGACCAAACACCTTCTGGATATCTTAGAGAGAATAATAACAGGAAAAGGCAAGGAGGGCGATATTGAACTGTTAGAGAGACTAAGCATAGATATAAAGGAAGGCTCCCTGTGTGGATTAGGGAAAACAGCCCCTAATCCAGTTTTAACAACTATTAGGTATTTCAGAGATGAATATGAGGCACATATCAGAGAAAAACGCTGCCCTGCCATGATGTGTAGAGCATTAACAGCATATTATATCGATTTAGATAGATGTGCCCGGGGCTGTGATGCCTGTGTTGGAAGCTGCCCGACTGAGGCAATCTTTACTACCAGAGATAGAAAGAAGGGTATTGACCAAACATTGTGTGTTAAATGCGGAGAATGTATGACCTCTTGTCCAGTCGAATATGATGCTGTAATAAAGGTTTCTCCTCCCGAATTAGCACCTAAAATTGAACGCCCAGAGGAAGGGTAAACAATGATCAAATTGATAGTCGATAATAATGAAATTGAAGTCGAAGAGGGGATGACTGTTCTTCAGGCATGCTTAGATAACGAAATTTATATCCCCAATCTCTGCTACCTAAAGGAGATGGATAATCCACCAGGCTCTTGCAGACTCTGCTTGGTTGAAATTGATGGATATAACCAACCTATAACCTCCTGTACAGTGAAGGTTGAAGAAGGGATGGTTGTCAGGTCCAATACAGAGCATATCAGAAAATTGCAGAGAACCGCCTTTGAACTTCTTCTCTCTGTCCATCATGTAGATTGCAAGAATTGTCCTGCTAACAGAAAATGTGAACTGCAGCGCATTGCTAAATTCTTACATTTCGGATTAAAACTCAAAAGGCTTGAGCCACTTGATAGAGAGATAAAGGTAGAGGGAGATCACCCTTTTCTGGAATATGTTCCTAACAGATGTGTTTTGTGTGGCAGATGTGTCTTTGTTTGTAAGAAAAAAAATGGTCAAGCTATGTTAAGCTTTGCAAAAAAGGGATTTGATACTGTGATAAGTTTCTTTGGCGAGGATAATAGTGCCAGGGTTTCTTGCGAGGAATGTTATGCCTGTGCAGAAATCTGCCCTGTTGGCGCCCTTTTAGTAAAAAACAGCAAGCGATCAGCTCACCAAAGGCTTGCTAAAAATAATAATAGTCAACGACCCCGCCCTTCCGGGCGGGGCTTGAAAAAAGGAAATAATTCATTAGCCGCCTCCATCCCCACCCTCCCGGGTGGGGCATTAAAGGGCGGCGGTAAATAACATAATCATCCAGAAGTGGAGGAGTAATGATAACAGAAAATGTCAAGCGCTTGCTTAATGAGCTACCAGAAGGTGTCACACTGCTTGCAGCTGCTAAAGAGAGAAGCGCTGATGAGATATCCGAGGCAATAAAGGCTGGGATTACAATGATAGGAGAAAACTATTTTCAAGATACCCTAAGGGTAATTAATGATGTAGAAGAAAAAGCTGAATGGCACTTTATTGGACATTTGCAGACAAATAAGGTAAAAAAGGTAATTGATATCTTCGACATGATCGAATCCGTTGACTCACTGAAATTGGCCAAAGAGATAGAAAAATGGTGTAAGAAGCGAAATAAAACCATGCCCATATTGATTGAGGTCAATAGTGGTGAAGAAAACCAAAAAACCGGGGTAGCCCCAAAGGATGTGGCACAACTAATAAAAGAAATTTCTTCACTTAATTATGTAAAGATTATGGGATTGATGACCATGGGACCGAGATTTGGAGATCCAGAGGAATCACGTCCTTATTTTATAAAAACAAGGGAGATATTCGAACAGATCAAGGATTTTCACCCACCAAATGTGGAAATGAAATATCTTTCCATGGGCATGACAAATTCTTATAAGGTTGCTATTGAGGAGGGAGCAAATTTGGTAAGGATAGGGAATAGGATATTTGGCGAAAGAGAAGGAAGCTATAATTGAGCTATGCTGCTAAAGAGATGAAGCGACTTGTAGGTAAAGCTATCTCTAATTTTCAAATGATAGGAGATGGCGATAGAATATTGGTTGCTATTTCAGGCGGTCAGGATAGTTTGGCCCTTTTATGGTTACTAAGAGATCGTTTAACAAGGATTCCTATTAATTATGACATAAAAGCAGTTCATGTAGAATTAGGCTTTGGGCAACATACGGGAAAAAGTATGGAGGATTTTTTCAATGTAAACGGTTTTGATTACTGTATCATCAAAAGTAGATTTGGGGAACGTGCCCATGCAAAAGAAAACAAGGAAAATCCATGTTTTCTCTGCTCACGCCTGAGAAGAAAAGCCATATTTGAAACGGCGGCAGAACTTGAATGCAACAAGATAGCATTTGGACATCAGAAAGATGATTTCATAGAGACGTTTTTTTTAAACCTCTTTTTTGCAGGATCAATAGATACGATCCAGCCTTTACAAGAGTTATTTAACGGAAAGCTATCCATTATAAGGCCACTCTATCTGTTAAATAAGAGTATTATCAAAAGATATGCTGATGAGATGAGATTCCCTGAGATAGATAGTGGCTGCCCTACAGCAAGATCATCAAAAAGAGTACAGATCAGGTCCCTGCTTTCGAACCTTTATCAAACAAATAAAAAGATAAAAGGAAATATATTTAATGCATTAATGAAACATTTACCGTTAACCGTTGACCGTTATCCGTATGCGTTGCCCGATATCCATCGGAAAACGGTGAACGGATAACAGATACCTTTTAGCTTTAGGCACTTAAGATGAAATTAGGCTTCATTGGACTGCCTCAATCAGGGAAGTTTACTATCTTCAAGGCCCTAACTGCTGCACGGGGATCAATAGGTAAAGAAAGAATCAAGAAAGGCGATCAGCTTATTGCAACCGTTAATGTACCTGATGAAAGAGTAGACTACCTTAGCGAAATCTATAAGCCAAAAAAGACCATCTATTCTCAGGTAGAATATCTACTGCCTGGAAAAACTGTAGATTCAGATCATTCTGCAAGAAGAAAAGAAGATGTAACCCTTAATGCGGTTAGGATCTGTGATGGATTGATACACGTGATTAAAAATTTTCAGATTTTTGGAGGTCCTCCTCCTGCACCTGAAGAGGATTTCTTTAAATTAGAATCGGAAATGATATTAAGTGATCTTTTAGTGGCTGAAAATAGGATGGATAAAATAAAATTGGATGAAAAAAGAGGAAAAAAGATAAATATTGAGGAACCTTCTCTATTAAAAAGATGTATCGATATTCTATCTGAAGATAAGCCATTGAGGGATAATGCCGAAATAGTTAATTCTCCCCTCCTAAAGGGTTTTACCTTTTTATCTGCTAAACCCATGCTGGTGATTTCAAATAACTCAGACGAAGATGAAGATCTGCCTGAAGTGCCTAATATCCCTAAGAATATCGAGTTTATGGTAGTTCGGGGTAAATTAGAGATGGAGATAGAAGAAATGGGGCCAGAGGAGGCAAAGGAATTTTTACCAGCCTTTAATATTGAGAGTTCTCTCCTCGACAGGGTTATCAAGCGCTCCTTTGCTGCATCTAACCTAATTTCCTTTTTTACAGTTGTGGAAAATGAGGTAAGATCATGGTCAGTTATCAAAGGCACATCAGCAATAGATGCTGCAGACCTCATCCATTCAGATATGAAAAAGGGATTCATAAAGGCTGAGGTCCTTCCCTACGATCAATTGGCTAAATATGGAAGTTTTTCCGAGGCAAAAAAGGATGGCCATGTCAAACTGGAAGGTAAAGAATATAAGGTCCAAGACGGGGACATAATCAGATTTCGATTTAACATTTAGGAGTATATGCTCAATATCTTATGGAGGAGCATGGATGTCTTTTTTTTGCGAACGAACTAGGCAAACGCTTAGAGCTGGCTCTTTCCCGATGATCCCGGTCCCGATAAATCGGGGCCTTTATCTTTACCCTGTGGAATCCCCCAAAGGGGGTTCGCCTAAGGCGAAATTCCACAGGGTGAATCTTTAGCCTGCTTAACAGTATAAGCTCTTTCGTCGCCAAAAAAAAGACATACATGCTCCAAAGAACCAGCAACTTGAAGTCCATAATAATTTAAGCAATTACGTTTAGGAAAATGGCAAAAAAAAAGTTAAGAGTTGGCCTCATTGGGGCAACAGGCTATGGTGGGGTTGGCTTAATTGAGCTCCTGATAAATCATCCCTATATTTCCATAGCTGCTCTCATGGCAAAGCAAGAGATTGATAAGCCCATCAGTGCGATTTATCCTCATTTAAAAGGATTTTGTGATCTGCCGGTTTTTGATCCAGCTGACCCTAAGTGCCCGCATGACTTTGATATTGTCTTCTATGCTACCCCTGATGGAGTTGGCCAAAAAGAAGCAAGAAAGTGGTTAAATAAGGGAATTAAGGTAATTGATTATAGTGGGGACTTCCGGTTTAATGATAAAGACAGCTATGCCTCTTATGCTGCTAGAATTGGAAAGCCAAAGGAACATGCTGATCCGGATATTCTTCATTCCTCTACCTATGGTCTTCCGGAGCTACATAGAGAAAAAATAGCCAGCTCAGATCTAGTTGGAAACCCAGGATGTTTTGCTGTAAGCTGTATCCTTGGGATCGTACCTGCTCTAAAATTCGGTCTCATAGATAGCAAGGACATAATATTTGATGCAAAAAGCGGTGTCTCCGGAGCCGGGAAAACCCCTTCGCCTTTATTTCATTTCCCTGCGAGATATGAGGCTGTGAATGCCTATAAAGTAACCGGTCATCAACACGTATATGAAATCGAGAGAGAATTAGCCTCATTAACCGATAAAGAAATCAAGATTACATTCACGCCTCACGTTATTCCTGTAAGCAGGGGGATTATCGCAACTATTTATGCTAATATTGCCACTAATGTAAACATGGAGAACTTGAGAGAGGCTTATGGCTCAATGTATAGTAAAGAGCCATTTATCAGGATATTTAGTCATGGAGAGATTCTAAGTACTACTGATGTAAGGGGCAGCAACTTCTGTAATATTTTACTTACTATAGATTCAAGAACAGGGAAGTTGATCGTAATCAGCGTGATTGATAATTTAGTTAAAGGTCAGGCAGGTAATGCCTTGCAGAATATGAATATCATGATGCAAATAGAGGAAACTACTGGTCTGATGTATCCTGGAAATTTCCCTTGATAATTACATACAAACCTTTCGTACCTGCATAAGATCGGTTTGACCAAGAAATACCTTTCTTACCCCATCTTGCATCAAGGTTCTCATTCCATTGGCTATGGCTTGTACCCTAATTTCATCCATCCTAGCCTTATTTTGAATCATGGACTGCATTTCATTTGTTCCAACCAGTATTTCAACAAGCGCTGTTCTCCCCCTGTAACCAGTATTTTGACATCTTTGGCAGCCTTTAGGCTTATAAAGATTTAGATCATTGTTGTATGAGATCTTCAGGCTATCAAAATCACCGTCATATGTCCTGACCAATGAGTCAAACTCTTCTTCAGAAGGATGGTAAGCCTCTTTGCAATCTTTGCACAGGGTTCTTACCAGTCTCTGGGCAAGGATACCCAAAAGGGCATCTGAAAAATTAAAGGGGTCCATTCCCATGTCCAGCAATCGAGTGATTGTTTCAGGTGCACTGTTGGTGTGGAGGGTTGAAAAAACCAGATGACCGGTAAGAGATGCTTCAATTCCTGTGGAAACAGTCTCTTCATCCCTCATCTCCCCAACCATGATTACATCCGGATCTGCCCGCAAGAATGACCTCATAGCAGATGCAAAATTAAGTCCTATCCTTGGCAGCATTTGAACCTGGCGAAGACCTTCCTGTGTAATTTCCACTGGATCCTCTGCAGTCCATATCTTTGTCTCCGGCTTATTGATATAATGCAAGGCTGAATGGAGTGTAGTGGTTTTACCACTACCAGTGGGGCCAACCACAAGTACAATGCCATAAGGCTTCTGTATCATGGCGAGAAATTCTTTATAATCTCTCTCATTCATGCCCATCTTATCTAATGACAAAGGTTCACCTGCTGTCAGTATCCTCATGACAACATCTTCATTACCTCCTGTAGTCGGGATGGTAGCCACCCTCAATTCGATATCCAGCGGGGCATATTTCTTGAATTGTATCTTGCCATCCTGCGGAAGACGGCGTTCCGCAATATCAAGAGCGCTCATAATCTTTATCCGTGAACTCATAGCAGCCTTATACGTATAAGGTATGGTCTGGTATACCTGGCACAATCCATCAATCCTGAACCTGATCACGGCATCTGCCTTGCCCATCCTGGGTTCTATATGGATATCAGAGGCTCCCCGATTATAGGCATCTACAATCATCTTATTTACTAATTGTACTATGGCCCCATCTTCTTCAGTAAATCCTTCAAGTTCATCATCTCCTTCCTCCTCTCCGTTATCTAACTGCCCGAGGATCTCTTCGATACTCCCTCCTGACTCACCCATAATACTCGATCTCTTGACATCAAAGAAATGGTCAATCATCTTAATAATATCTTCTCTTAAAGAAACGCAAAACTCAAAGTCCTTGCCAAGGATAAGCCCTTTTATTGCGTCTTGCCCGGGTAAATAATTCGGATTTTCCATTGCTATCACTATCTTTGAGTCAGATTTAGCCACCGGCACAAAGAGGTTATTTTTCAGGTATGTTGGCCTAAGACCTTTAAGCAATTGTCCAGGAATGACCATCCTTTCATCATATGGTATAAATCGTGTGTTATAAAACATGCTTAAAGACTTCCCTATATCTTCTTTAGTTACTTGATAATCATTCATAAGGACATTCTCTACACTGCTCTTTGTCTTCCGTGCCAGAACCATAGCCTGTTCCAGATCTTTGCGGTTAATAATATTATTAGTAATAAGATAATCAAATTTTGTCTTTTTGGTCTGTTGTTTTAATCTCTGGTGGTTGTAAAAGGCAATCCCTAAAACCTTAGCTATCTCGGTAACAGACTTCTGGTCCTCCAATGTAAAGTGTTTATCACTTACTTTATTGATTAGCTGAATTACACCCAATAGATATTTGTTAAACTTAATAGGTGCAACTAAAACCTGCCTCGTTTTATAACCCGTTTTTTCATCCCAGCTCTTATCAAATGTCAATTCAGTATTTATCTGTTTCAATTCGTTATTATCATAGGCATTTACAATATTTACCATTCTGCCTGATGTAGCACAATAACCTGAGAGGCTTTTATTATTGAGGGGAACTCTTATCTCATTTGGCTCTTCACCTGTTTTAAATCGCGAAACAATCTCCTTATTAGCCCCATTCACTATATAGATAGTTATGCGGTCGGCATCAAAAAGAGAGAGAATACTTTCCCTCAAATTAATCAATATGTCGTCAATGTCCTTGGAGGCATGTATTTTATTCGTAATAAAATTAAGTTTTTTGCTGAATTGAAGCTCCTCTGTAAGGCCTCTACATTGCTCGTTTTTCCCTTTGTATCTTGTGTTTTAGGAAGCGGCATTTTTTTCACCTTTTAAATTAAATAATTTTAACGTTAAATAATAACATATATCTTAAATTTTTTCCACACTATTTAATCTTACTTTTTATTTGAAAAAATAGACATAATCACTTAAAAATGTAATTGCCTAAAGTTGATGAATTCGTAAAAAGTCGAAAATGCTCCCTCTCCCTCAATGGGAGAGGGATGGGGTGAGGGTGCTCCCCCTCCCCTTTATCCCCTCCCACCAGAGGAGGGGAAATGTGCCTTTTTACGAAAACATCAAAGTTAAGGAAGTCAACGACCCCGCCCTTCCGAGCGGGGCTTGAAAAAAGGAAATAATTCATTAGCCGCCTCCATCCCCACCCTCCCGGGTGGGGCATTAAAGGGCGGCGGTAAATCATTTTCACTTTAGCTCACTTATAACTTTTTTTATTGTCATGTTGATTGATTCCCATGCGCACTTGGATATGAAGGCCTTTGACTCGGATAGGGATCAGATTATTGATAGAGCCTTATCTGCTGATGTGAGACAGATAATTACCGTAGGTATTGATATTATGAGTTCTCTTAATGCAGTTAGATTAACCAAAAGCTATCCCTCGGTTTTTGCCTGTGTAGGAATTCATCCCCACAATGCTGATAATGCTGATAAAAACGATCTTGAGCAAATACCCTTGATAGCAACTCAAGAAAAAATTGTTGCCATTGGTGAAACAGGTCTTGATTTCTTCCGCAAACGCTCATCCAGACAAAAACAAACAGAACTGTTTAAACAACAGCTTGACATTGCAATCTCTCTTGATCTCCCTGTTGTGATACATGACAGGGAAGCCCACACAGAGATCCTAAAGATTCTATCTTCTTTCAAAAGAAACGCACTAAAAGGTATGATACACTGTTTTTCAGGGGATTACAATCTGGCAAAAACATTTATTAACATGGGTTATTACATTTCTATTCCAGGTACTGTAACATTCAAAAATGCAAGCCAGCCCCAGGATGTTGCTATTAGAGTTCCTTTAAATAGAATGATTCTAGAAACAGATGCCCCCTTTCTTGCTCCTGCACCATATAGGGGAAAAAGAAATGAACCATGCCATATTATACATACAGCACAAAAAGTAGCAAAACTAAGGGGAATTTCTTTTGAGGAAATAGCACATCAGACAAGTCAACGACCCCGCCCTTCCGGGCGGGGCTTGAAAAAAGGAAATAATTCATTAGCCACCTCCATCCCCACCCTCCCGGGTGGGGCATTAAAGGGCGGCGGTAAAAATGCCTGCCAATTATTTAACCTATCTTTCCTTGAATGATGAAATACCATCCTATTAACAAAAACAATCCTCTTGTGCTGGCCTCAATCTCACCAAGACGAAGAGCTATTCTTAAACAGATTGGAATTCCTTTTGAGTCGGCTGGAAGTATGATTGAAGAGACCCTCTATGAAGAAATACAACCGGCAGATATTGCCTGTCAGATGGCCGTACGAAAGGTTGAATCTGTACAGAATATCTACAAGCATCGCTGGATACTCGGTGCCGATACAATAGTAGTAATAAACAAGAAGATATTTGGTAAGCCAAAAGATTCTATTGAGTGCCAGGAGATTCTTCATAGTTTGAAAGGAAAAACTCACAAGGTAATTACAGGGTTCTGCATTCATGATCCAGGAAGAAATACAGTACATATTGAAGCAGTTATGACAAAGGTAAAAATAAAGGAATTGAGTGAGATTGAAATCGAGGCCTATATTAAAACAGGTGAACCTTTTGGAAAAGCAGGTGCCTATGCCATTCAAGGGATTGGTTCTTTTATGATCGAACAAATCAATGGTTCTTACACCAATGTAGTTGGATTACCAGTACGTGAGGTTATAAGTGCTCTTATTAAGTGCGGGGCGCTTAAGAGCTTTCCACTAATAGAGTAGAAAATTGATCGTATATTTCCCTCTAAACTTTTCCCTTACCTCTGCCAAAAATCTATCCTCAATCAATAAGATATCTTTTAAGGTCTATATTTCGACAGGCTTTCTTGCTTGACACAAAAACCTCATTTCACTATTCTTTCTATATCAAAAAGGAATCCTTATCGCTCAGTTGTGAAAAATAACCATCTTATCAGGATTTTTTATAGCCTCCCAAGATTTACTATTATGCTCTTCTCCTTAATTGATATTAAAATATTACACATGGTAAAAGATACCACGACAGGCGACCTAATAATGTTCTCACCCAAGACAGAGGAGGCCATAACTAATTTATCTAAGCGCTGGAGAGTTATACCATGTCAGAGCTTTTGAAGCTTGTCGGAGTTGAACTGCAAGACATTTCGGTATTGCTGTTTTTTGCCACAGTAATTGGTTTCCTATTGATAATCTTAGCGTGCCGATTGGTGGGGCGTATCGTTCCCTTTAGGCAGCACCGAAAAATCATCTGGATGCTTGATATAGTATTATTACCCACATTAATCCTAAGTATTGGACTTCTTCTTAACAAAGTTATTGGATTTGAAGCGTGGGCCTTTAGCCAGGATCTACGAGTACTTACTACAACACTTCTCTGGCTTGTAGGTGCATGGCTGCTGACAAGAGGCTTGGAACTCTTTCTATGGACAACGGGCTTCAAAAAAGCAACGGGTTCCGAAGCCCCGCGTTTACTCCGAGGCTTGGTCACTATTGCGATCTATATTTTGGCCTTTTATGGGATATTGACCTTTGTTTTTGAGCGCCCAGTGACTGGTCTATTAGTCTCTACGGGAATCGTGGCTGGTGTCCTTGGTCTTGCCATGCAGAACGTTCTGTCTGACCTCTTTGCAGGTCTTGCGATTACGATTGAAAACCCTTACAGCTTGGGTGATTGGATCGAACTCAAGGACGGCACAAAAGGAAAGGTGATGGACATTAGCTGGCGATCGACTCGGCTGCTATCGTGGAATAACAGTATCTATGTTGTACCGAACAACGTTGCAGCAAGTAGTGTTATTCACAATTACGATTTGCCCGATAAACGGTATGCATACTGGTTCTATGTGTCTATTGACAGCGAGATTGCCCTCAATATGGTGCGGCAGTTGCTTTTGGAAGCAGCTCTGAGTTGTAAAAGCGTACTCAAAAACCCCCTTCCCATTGTTAGGATTGGAGATGTTACGAGTCAACCTTTCAAATACATGGTCTATGTCTATTTTGTGGACTACCCCTCACACTGGTCTGGAAAGAGTGATCTTTTCTCATGTATTCAGTCCTCTTTAGCCAGGTCTGGTATCTCACCAAGTGCTATAAAATATGAGATTGCCACGCGAGAAGCCACGATAGCTGAAGTAAGGGAGCCAACCATCGGGGAATATCTCCATAGAGTTCCTATTTTCCAACCCTTATCTGAGAATGAAATCGAAGAGCTCGCTAGCTCATGTGAAATTCAGTCGTTTGACGCAGGAGAAAAGCTTATACGAGAAGGTGATCCAGACAGTTCTCTCTTTGTCATCTCCTCAGGTGTGGTTTCAATCGTCAAGAAAGATGGCAAAGGCCAGCACATAGAGCTATCCCGGCTGGGTAACAGCGAGTGCTTTGGAGAAATGTCACTCCTTACCGGTGAACCACGGTCTGCAACTGCGAAAGCCATTACCAATGTTGAGGCAATTAGAGTTCCTAAGGAAGGTCTGGCACCGCTTTTGAAGGTGAAACCGGACCTCAGCAAAGAGCTGGCTGAAATTATGGCCATGCGGCGCGCTAGGACAGAAGGTCTCATTGATTCCAAAAGCATGAAGTCCACTTCGCGATCGATAAAGGCTTATGCAAAAGAGGTTTTATCCAAAATTCGCTCTTTCTTTTCTTTGGATTGACCTTACTCATTCCAATTACTACTTCAAATTCATGGCTTTTCCAAATAAACAGATTTGTACCAGTTAAACAAATGCCAGCCTCTACCATTATCGAAATAAACCTTCATGCCCATTCTGGGCACCACGAAGTATGAAAATTAATTCTATTTTCGGATCAAATACGAATGACCAAAATTCAAAACATGTCAAAATCTTGTGGAGCCCCACGGGCAAGCCCGTGGCACCAATTAGTTTCGCCGATTCGCTTCGCGAACGGCGGGACTTAGTGGCACGACATCCCGACCGTAGTCCCGACCACTAAAGGTCGGGACTAAAGCCGTGGCTTTCTGCGGTCGGGGTAAAGCCCTTCATTTAGTGCTTCCCGGAACGTTTACTGACTTAACAAGAGTCAAACGGAGACTTTACCAGTTCCCAATACTTATTTACTTATGCTCGTACGCCGTGTTTCTGGAGGGCCTGACCCCGCTTACTTTTTACATCGCCCATGAGACAATAGCATACTTCATGCCGAACAGAAAATTGAGCGCCATGGCGTAA
>JAUWZC010000207.1 GCA_030615565.1 Desulfobacteraceae bacterium
TTCTCACATATGGATGTAACAGAGAGCCATAGGCTGCTGTTGCAATGAAGCAACCACCCTTCTTTCCAGTCTCCTCCTCACTAGGTATTGCGCTAAAATTGGCTGTTATCGATTTATCTGAATCCATAGTCATTGTTATCGAATTATCATTCTCATGACCTGAAGGAACATCTCCTGTCCAACCGCTGAAACTATACCCGCTCTCGGTTGTGGCTGTTATGGCGACTTCTGTTCCAGAATCATATGTGTAACTCCCTTTTGAAGGATCAGTTGTCCCACCTGAACTTGAAGCTATGGTTAATGTGTATTGTCGAATGAAACTGGCTGTTATTGATTTATTTGAATCCATAATTAAACTTATTGGATTAGCAGAACTTGCAACATCTCCACTCCAACGACTAAATCGATAACTAGTCTCAGGTATTGCTATTATTGTAACCTGTATTCCGGGAGAGTAAGAATAGGTGCCAGGTAATGGTGATATTGTTCCTCCGGAAGTTGAAGCAATTGTAAGATAATAGGTTGGAAGTAAACCAATCCTAAATACACCCTCACCCGATGTGCCAGCATAGAGCAACTCCCCATCAGCAGAAATGGCCATGCAGGTTACGGCCCTTGTTGCAAGGTCATCGTTTATGGGGTACCAAGTTTCACCACCATCAAAAGAGATGTAAACACCGCTAAAGAGGTCGCCAGCATAAATAGTTTGTGAATTACTCGGATCTATTAGAATAGAAAGTACAGATGCCTCATGAGGCATGCCTATGCCACAAGGCCTCCAGTTTTCTCCATCATCTGTGCTTTTAAAGATGCCACCTTGCCATGCCCCTGCAAAAATTATATTTGGGTTGGTAGGATCAACGGCCAAGGAGCGTACATCCCTAATCTCCCCCAGCCCATTATTTTTCTGGACCCAGCTTTCTCCGCCATTGGTAGTTTTAAAGATGCCGTCATGTAGGCTGCCTAAACAGGCAATGTCTGGGTTAGAGGGATGGATAACGATGTCATTAATGTTTTTGGAATTATTTTCTAATCCAGAATTTTTTTCTGCCCAAGTCTCACCGCCATCGCTTGATTTATATACGCCAAAGCTTGAGTCTGCTCTGCCAGCATTTACAGCCGTTTTGTCCTTCCTCATACCGGCATATAGAATACTACTGTTAGAAGGGGCATAAGTGATAGTCTGAAAACACTGGTTATCCATAGGATCAGGATTGCCCGGATCCACACCAGGGAGTTTAAAGACTATTTTCCAGCTGTTTCCACCATTTGTGCTTTTATAAATTGTTCCGTCGATCCCACTGGAAACTATTATCTCTTGAGTATTGCTGGGATTTAGTGCTACAGCAGCTTCTATTTCGCCACGAAGCGGGTTAAATGCCAATCCTGTCCAATTCTCACCTCCGTCTTGGCTTCTGAATGTTCCACTATTTGCAACTACATAAATATTCGTCGGATTATCTGGGTTTATGGCTATATTGTTTATATCGGCACCAGTATATCCAATACTACAATCTACCCAGGTTTGGGCACCGTCTGCAGATTTAAAAACTCCGCCAGTATAGTTATTTACAAATATTTTCATAGGGTTAGTGGGGTCTACCACTGCGCTTATGGGTATTCCCGGACGTACTCCAGGTGGTCCATAACAACCCTCTTCTGGCTTATTAAACAGTTGCCAGATATTGCCTCCATCTTCACTGCGGTAAAAAGCAGACTCACTTCCTGCATAGACAATATTTGGATTTGAAGGACTTATAGTTACCACAGTGAAATTATCATTGCCTAAGACCTTTTCCCAACTTTTTCCTCCGTTTATTGTCCGGTAAATTCCACCATCCTTTCCATAATAAATAGACATAGCGTCGTTTCCTACTGCGGCAAAAATTATATTTGGGTCATCAGGGTGCATCTCAAGGAATCCAATAAAGAGGTGGTCGGTTATACCATTGTTAATCTGGTACCATGTTTCTCCTCTGTCTGTGCTCTTCAAAATACCTATGCCAAATTCCTCAATGCCCTCCCTGTCAAAGATTCCCGTAGAAGCGTACACTATGTTTGAATTAGTGGGATCGACAATCACAAATCTTACCAGACTATCTCCTTCCCAGACACATCGCCACCCCTCACCTCCGTCTTCAGTCTTATAAATTTTCCCTCTAGTACGCTCAAACCACTTTCCCACAATACCTGTACTTATTTCACAACCAGCAAATACAATATTTGAATTATTAGGGTCAATTCCAAAGTTACGTACGGTTAACTCATTCCATTCAGTAATACCATTATGCTTTTTTACCCACGTTTCACCCCCATCAGTAGATTTGTATATACCTCTTGCATACTGCATCCCTGCCCAAACAACTTCTGGATTGCTGGGGTCAAAGGTAAGTGCAAAATTGGGGATGCCATCTCCAGACCAACCTGCCCTATTTAAAATACCTTCGTTTCTAGCAACCCAAGTCTTTCCACGATCATAACTTTTATTTATTCCACTCGGATTATCGGTAACAAACATTATGTTTTTATCATAAGGATGAATTCTTACATCATAGCCCAAACCTCCAGGAGGGCCACCGCATTTTTTCCACTTTGTTTCTTGGTGGAATCTCTCACCAATAACCAAAATATCATCAAAATAGACTTCAGAGTCGTCATCTAATGTCTCAAAGCTAAATTTTCCAAAGAGGAGAGGGTCTTGTTCATCTGTATAATCAATCTTAAGGTCATCATTGAGATAAACTTTAATGTTTGGCCCGTCCAGAGCAATTTTTACTGTATACCAGCGATAAAGACTAAGGCTTTCTGAAAGAAAGGCCAAATCAAAGAAATCGTTTTCACCAGTTTGCTTTAAAAGATAAAAACCTTCTTCATTAATTCCAATAAAATACCTGCCGCACCCACCAGGTGATGTCCGAACATTAAAGTGAAAACCTCCGGCAATAAGCTTTATTTTTGCCTCAATACTATAGTTCATCCACCCCTCAACATTTGGCGACGCACAAGTATGCCTTGAACCTCTCAAAATATAATTATCTCCTTCTTTAATTATTGACCAAGGCGAGTCTTCTCCTATAATGATGAGATTATCTTGCTCATCTCTAACTGTCCAACCATCTGGGGTACCATCTTCAAAATCCTCTTGAAAAAGGACTTCCTCTTGAATTTGAGAATACGATTTATTTGAAAAAAACAGAACGCCTACAAACAAAAAGATAAAAAAACAGGTTAAATATTTTTTTAACATCTAAAACTTCCTATTTTGAAAATAGAGTTTTAATGATTTCTTTCCAATTACTATATCCTTTAAATCCCAGCCTTTCCAATTGGCTAGAGGCTCAAAGGCTTTGCGGTAAATTAAGGTGACGGTTACAGTCGCAAACTTGGCCTTTGGTATCTCAAATTGATATTTTGAGATATCGGATGCAGAGGGGGCAATGCGGTTATCACTTTCAATGTATGAGTGTCTCCAAAATGGCTGGGCATAGATTTTCCTTTCCTCTATTACTGAATCCGCATTTTGCCCTATCCTTGCAGTGTTTGTCTTTACTGATGTATTAAAACACAAAGAATGAAATATCTCACCAAGTATCATGGCAAAGCCCTTGCCAGGTTTTCCACTCCATATTTCTCCATAATCTGGGACCTTTTCTTTGCTGAGACAGGGGAGACTATTACCTTTTTCATCTTTTGCTTCCACCAATAAAATAAGATTTCGCATAGGGTGGCCTGTAGGGAAGTTATGGCCAGCACCGGTGTTTTTCACAGCCACCTTCACTTCTATAATAGCCTTTATTTCAGCTTCTACTTCTAAACTAATGCCTTGAGATAAGAAATCAATATCATCTGGGCCTTTAAGTTTATGATTTGAGCCAGGCATGTGACAATCCTGGCATTGTATTCCTTTTTTGTAATAAGGACTCTCTCTCCACTCAAGATATGTATTAAAAATGGGCACATCCCAAAACTTAGCCATGTGACAGGGAGCACAAAACTCACTTTTCTTCAAGAAAGTAGGCATTGAACGTGGACATTTGTCTTTTCCTTCCTCTATTTTAATGGATAAAATACCTGGCATCTTCCCACTAGGATGTAGCTCTATCCCTTTTATCTTGTGACAGAAAACACAGGATATACCGTCATTTCTGTCTATTTTGCTT
>JAUWZC010000206.1 GCA_030615565.1 Desulfobacteraceae bacterium
TTCTCACATATGGATGTAACAGAGAGCCATAGGCTGCTGTTGCAATGAAGCAACCACCCTTCTTTCCAGTCTCCTCCTCACTAGGTATTGCGCTAAAATTGGCTGTTATCGATTTATCTGAATCCATAGTCATTGTTATCGGATTATCATTCTCATGATCTGAAGGAACATCTCCTGTCCAACCGCTGAAACTATACCCGCTCTCGGGTGTGGCTGTTATGGCGACTTCTGTTCCAGAATCATATGTGTGACTCCCTGGTGAAGGATCAATTGACCCACCTGAGCTTGAGGCTATGGTCAATGTGTATTGGCGAATGAAATTGGCTGTTATTGATTTATTTGATTCCATAATAATAGTAAGTGGGTTGCCATTTTCATGCCCTTGAGGCACATCTCCACTCCAACGACTAAATCGATAACTAGTCTCAGGTATTGCTGTTATTGTAACCTGTATTCCGGGAGAGTAAGAATATGTGCCAGGTAATGGTGATATTGTTCCTCCGGAAGTTGAAGCAATTGTAAGATAATATGTTGGAGGTATACCAATCCTAAACACACCCTCACCCGATGTGCCAGCATAAAGCACGTCCCCATCATCAGAAATGGCCATGCTGGTTACGGCCCTTGTTGAAAGGTCATCGTTCATGGGGTACCAAGTTTCACCACCGTCAATGGAGATGTAAACACCACTATTGAGGTCGCCAGCATAAATAGTTTGTGAATTACTCGGATCTATTACAATAGAAAGTATAGATGCCTCAGGAGACATACCTATGCCACAAGGCCTCCAGTTTTCTCCCCCATCTGTGCTTTCAAAGATGCCACCTCGCCATGCCCCAGCAAAAATGATATTTGGGTTATTAGGATCAATAGCCAAGGAGCGTATATCCCTTATCTTCCCTAGACCATTGTTTTTCTGTCCCCAGCTTTCTCCTCCGTTTTTAGTTTTTAAAATGCCATCATGGAAAGTCCCGGCATAAGCAATATTTGGATTAGAAGGATGAACGGTAATCGTATTAATGATCTTAGTGGAATTCTCAAGCCCACTGTTTTTCTCAACCCAAGTTTGTCCTCCGTCTTTGGAAAGATATATTCCGAAACTAGGTTCCTCTGAAGGTTCAATCATTCCGATGTTTACTACCTTCCTCATTCCAGCATAGATTATTAGAGGATTTGAAGGGGCATAAGTTATGGTATTGAATATATACCAGTTTGTAGGATCTCCTCCTGCCTCAGGATGCCTAAAAACCTCCTGCCAATTATTTCCTCCATCGATGCTTTTTAGAATTCGTCCATTGCCATCTCCTGCGGTAATGATTAGCTCATAAGGATTTTGAGGGTTAAGAGCTATAGCAGTTATGTCGCCACCTGTAGGCGCTGCATTTTCTACTCCAAAAGTTATCCCTTTCCAATCTATTCCTCCATTAAGACTCTTCCAGGTGCCACTTCTTCCAACACAATATATTAAGCCAGGATTTTCGGAATCTATCGCTAGGCCCCGTAGGTCTGCCCCGGTGTATCCTGTGCTGCAATTAATCCAGGTTATCGCACCATCTGTTGATTTAAATACTCCCCCACCATAATTGTTTGCAAATATTGTCCAAGGATCATCAGGATCAACTACTGCGCTGATAGGAAATCCAGGGTGGACTCCAGGAGGACCCCAGCAGCCTTCTTCTGGCTTCCAGAACTTTTGCCAGGTATTACCACCATCGTCACTTCTATAAAAGGCGTTTTCGCCCCCGGCATAAACCACATTTGGATTGGAAGGGCTTATAGTTACAACAGTGAATCTACCATTTCCTAAGACCTTTTCCCAAGTTTTACCTCCATCTAGAGTTTTGAAAATTCCTCCGTCGTTATATCCATAACGCCATTGCTGATTCATTCCTGCAGCGGCAAAAAGTATCTCTGGATTAGTAGGATGCATCTCCAAAAAACCAACAAAAAGATTAGTTATTCCATTATTTATCTGTCTCCAAGTTTCTCCGCCATTAGTGGATTTTAGAATCCCTATACCTATGTTATTCAAGGCCTCTCTATCAAAGATTCCACTTGAGGCATAGACTATGTTAGAATCAGTTGGGTCTATTAGAACAAACCTGATTAAACTATCTCCTTCCCAAACACAGCGCCAGCTTTCACCCCCATCTTCTGTTTTGTAGATTTTGCCTCTTGCTTTATCAAATTCATATCCTCTAATACCTGTACTTATCTCACAACCAGCAAATACAACATATGAACTATTGGGATCAATTCCAAAGTTGCGTACAGATAGCTCATTCCATTCAGCAATACCATTATCCTTTTTTACCCAGGTTTCACCTCTATCAGTAGATTTGTATATTCCTCTTCCCTCCTGCATCCCTGCCCAGACAATATCTGGATTGCTGGGGTCAATGGTAAGTGAAAAATTGGGGATGCCATCCCCAGACCGCCCTGCCCTATTTAAAATTCCTTCGTTTCTTGAAACCCAAGTATTTCCTCCATCATAGCTTTTGTTTACTCCACTTGGATTATCGGTAACAAACATTATGCTTTTATCATAAGGATGAATCCTTACATCATAGCCAAGGCCACCTGGAGGGCCACCGCATTTTTTCCACTTTGTTTCCTGGTGGAATCTCTCACCAATAACCAAAATATCATCAAAATAGACTTCAGAATCATCTAATGTCTCAAAAGCAAATGCTCCAAAAAGAAGAGGGTTTTCTGCATCTGTATAATTAATCTTAAGGGCATCATTGAGATAAATTTTGATATTAGCCCCTCTTAGAGCAATTTTTACTGTATACCACTTATTAAGATTAAGATCTTCTGATACGAAGGCCAAATCAAAGAAATCATTTTCACCAATTTGTTTTGAAAGGTGAAGGTGGTCTTCGGTTATGCCAATAAAATACCTGGTGAGCATGACCAAAGGTGGGCCAGACTTTCTGACATTAAAATGGAAACCTCCCGAAATAAGCTTTATTCTCGCCTCAACACTGTAGTTCATCCACCCCTGAACATTTGCCGCTGCCCAGGTATGCCTTGAACCTCTCAAAATATAATTATTGCCTTCTTTAATTATTGTCCAAGGCGAGTCTTCCCCTACTATGAAATTACCTTGCTCATCTGAAAAAAGCCATCCATCCGCTACACCATCTTCAAAATCATCTTGAAAAAGGACTTCTTCTTGAATTTGAGAGTACGATTTATTAGAAAAAAACAGAACGCCTACAGAGAAAAAGATAAAAAAACAGGTTAAATATCTTTTAAACATCTAAAACCTCTTATTTTTGAAGGTAGAGGTTTAATGATTTCTTTCCAATTACTATATCCTTTAAATCCCAGCCTTTCCAATTGGCTAGAGGCTTAAAAGCTTTGCGGTAAATTAAGGTGACGGTTACAGTCGCAAACTTCGCCTTTGGTATCTCAAATTGATATTTTGAGATATCGGATGCAGAGGGGGCAATGCGGTTGTCACTTTCAATGTATGAGTGTCTCCAAAATGGCTGGGCATAGATTTTCCTTTCTTCTATTACTGAATCCGCATTTTGCCCTATCCTTGCATTGTTTGTCTTTACTGATGTATTAAAACACAAAGAGTGAAATATCTCACCAAGTATCATGGCAAAACCCTTGCCAGGTCTTCCACTGCATCTTTCTTCATAATCTGGAATCTTTCCTTTGCCAAGATAGTGAAGACTATTACCTTTTTCATCTTCTGCTTCCACCAATAAAATAAGATTTCGCATAGGGTGGCCTGTTGGAAATTTATGGCCAGCACCGGTGTTTTTCACAGCAACCTCTACTTCTATTATATCTTTTATTTCAGCTTCCACTTCTAAACTAATGGCTTGAGATAAGAAATCTGTGTCATCTGGACCTTTAAATTTATGATTTGAGCCAGGCATGTGACAATCCTGGCATTGTATTCCTTTTTTGTAATAAGGACTCTCTCTCCACTCAAGATAAGTATTAAAAATGGGTACATCCCAAAACTTAACCATGTGACAGGGGGCACAAAACTCACTTTTCTTCAAGAAAGTAGGTATTGAACGTGGACATTTGTCTTTTCCTTCCTCTATTTTAATGGATAAAATACCTGGCATCTTCCCACTAGGATGTAGCTCTATCCCTTTTATCTTGTGACAGAAAACACAGGATATACCGTCATTTCTGTCTATTTTGCTT
>JAUWZC010000168.1 GCA_030615565.1 Desulfobacteraceae bacterium
CTCACCTGCCAAGACTATATCATCACGATTTGATTTAAGTGAAAAGGCCTCATCTGGATTGAACACAAAGATTACCTTTTTGGCTCCATAATGAAAAAATAGGGGAGTTGATGTAAATGCCCTAAATACATCTATAATAATAGTAAGTCCTTGAGCCCTTTTAGCACCTTCAATTAGGTTTTCTCTGATTATTCTCACTCTATTATCCAAAGAAAAATATAAATGCCTAAAGTGATCTAAAATGCCTGCCCGCTCGCCAAGGACTTACGAGGCAGACGGGCCTAAAATTAAGGAAATAAATCATTTTAACTTTAGGCACTTTCAGTAGGAGAAGAGTTATCCAAGTCTCTTTAAATCATCTACTAGGCCCTGAACGGCCTGAGCTGATTTCTGGAGAGCCTCATTTTCTTCATCTGTAAGCTTTATCTCTATTATCTGCTCTACCCCGGCTGAACCGAGCTTCACCGGTACACCAATAAATAGATTACTTATCCCATATTCACCTTGGAGATAGGTAACACAGGGAAGGATCTTCTTTTTGTCCTTTAAAATTGCCTCAGCCATTTCCGTTGCCGCAGATGCAGGGGCGTAATAGGCGCTTCCTGTTTTTAATAAACCAACAATCTCACCTCCGCCCTTTCTGGTTCTTTCAATAATGGCCTCAATCCTTTCAGCCGAGATAAGCTCAGTGATAGGTATGCCTGCTACATTGGAGTACCTGGGAAGAGGAACCATAGTATCACCATGGGCACCGAGAACAAAGGCATGAGTATTCTCAACAGAAACATTTAGTTCCATGGCAATAAATGTCCTGAACCTGGCAGAATCCAGTACCCCTGCCATTCCAATAACCTTTCTTTTATCAAAACCGCTTGTATCAAAGGCAACATGGCACATTGCATCTAAGGGATTGCTTACTATAATTAGAATAGAATCAGGTGCAACAGTTGCGATCTCCTTAATAACTGATTTCATAATACCTGCATTGGTTGTAAGCAGATCATCCCTGCTCATTCCTGGTTTTCTGGGAATACCTGCTGTTACAATGATTATATCCGACCCCTTTGCAAGAGAGTAGTCATTGGTTACACCAGTAATCTTTGAATCATGAGCCTCAATTGGAGCAGCCTCAGCAAGATCAAGTGCCTTTCCAGCCGGCACACCTTCCAAGATATCGATCAATACAACATCTGCCAATTCTTTTTCAGCAACCCTCATGGCAACGGTTGCACCTACATTTCCGGCTCCAATAACAGTTACTTTTTTTCTCATCTTTTTCCTCCTTTCATTATTAAATCCCTTTCAGGCTACCCATCTTTCACATAGTTGTCAAGAAGCATGACGAACATGCCACGGCTTTCCCATCTACACAGAATTGGCACTATCCTATATTACCTTCATCTATAAGGCAGGCGAACCTATGTCCACCAGACTTGCATCCCTTGCAATGGATACAGATGATGTCGATTGTGTCTATCATATAGAGTACCCTGAAATAATATGGGGCATTTTTAGGGTGCGGGTCGTGGCAAGGTATCTGGAATTAGCGACTGAAGTCGTTTTGGAACCTACGTCCCCATTTATGATAGAAAACTTTATTTTATTGCGGTACAACTATTGAGTATCGATCATTACTTTCCAACGCGCTATTTCATCTTGAAATATGTTTTTTCCACCGAGTTTTTTCGCTGATGAGGTTCAATCCAATGTTGAACTTTCAACTACTATATGTAATATTTAAATTTGCAAGATTTCACTTTATAGCAAGCAAGCATAACTTTTTTGATGAAGGCACAAACCGCAATATGTAGTGTTTTCTACTTTAAAGAAAGGAACGCATCTATCTCAAATATTCTTGACATGATTGGTTTATAAGACTTAGGGTTGCTGAAAGATCCGCCTTGTTGTTTTCTACACATGATTAGAGTCTTTATAAGAACGGGGACACAATGAAGAAAGTAGTTCTCCTCTCGATGGTCATAGCCTTATTTTCTCTCCTTCTGAGCTGTGGGGAGACTGTGCGGCATTTTGAAAGAGATGAAGAACTGGACCTGGAGAGGCTGAATTGGGGAAAAATTGCAATCCTGCCCTTTACAGGAATTCCGGCTTTTCAAAGGGTTTCTGGAGAGTTGTTTTCTTTTCATATGTGTAAGCAGAAACATTTCGTAATCATAGAGCCGGCCATAGCAGAGATAGAGCTTAAAAAGCGGGGGATTGAATTATCCAAAACCCAGATCGAAATAGAGGAAGCGCAGAAAGCGGGGCAGATTCTGGGGGTTGATGCAGTAATTGTAGGTTCCATTATCATTAAAAGAGGCGAATTTTCGAACCCCGTAAACCTCGTGGCAGGGGTCAGTCTTATAAACGTTAGCAAGAGGAAGGTTGTTGCCACGAGCATTTGCTCAGTTCCTATTCAGCGACTGTATGGCGAGCATAAGGTTCTTCCAGCGGCTACAGAGGGGGTGGCTAATGATATACTCTCCATATTGTATGAACTGGCAGGGGAAACATGGAATCCGCCCCAAAAAGGGATTGTTACCAAACAGGAGTAAAAAACATTGTGAAGAGTCTATGGAAGATGAAGATGATTCTATCGCATGCATTTTTTGCCTTTATGCTGATATGTATGAGTGGGTGCATGGTATCGGGAGTCGAGTACATAATAGACGAACCGCTTAACGAGGCCCAGATAAAGGAGATTCAGCGGGCTGAGACGACAAAACAGGAGATCCTTAAGTGGTTCGGCCCTCCCGTCGCCATAGCAAGGCAAGGAACGACTATGAAGATCCCGCCGCCTGGCCCCACAAAAAAAGGCTATGAAGAAGTCTTGTCTGAGACCTTTTTTGAGCTCTTCTCTGCAAAACATGAGATTATTGAAGGCCACATCATCTATTACTATTATTATCGCGAAATAAAGGGTTCCTTTGCTGCCATCGGCCTGCTTGGTACTTCTAAGAAGAGATTGGTTGTGAGCAAGTTATGGATTCTGATTAACGATAAGACAGGGATTGTTGAGGATTACCTATTGAGGACATCGGAATGAAAAGGATCTGCCAGTGGGTGTTTTTTTTATTCACCTTTCTGTGTCTATTAGGTTGCCCTATTCCTGTTCCCATGGGCCCCCTTAGGACGGGAGAACCGATACGGGATAAACAGGTAATAATGGTAGAGCCTGGGAAAACCACCAAAAAAGAGCTACTTGAATTGCTTGGTGCCCCCATGGCCATAGCTGTAAGAGACGAGATAACTGTCATCCCGTCTGTGACGGGATCGCTGGTAGGGCCCCTGAGTAGAGGCTATTACAAAATTAACTCAGATACATTCTTTGAGTTGTTTTCAGCAGATCATGAACTGAGTGAATATCACCGGGTCTATTATTATCGCTATGTTGCAGCCAAAAAGACAGGATACTTTGCGCTATTTGCAGTGTATGAGAGCGGAAAAACTATGACTGACAACTTGTGGGTACTAGTGAACGAAAGAACGGGTATTGTTGAAGATTATGTTTTCAGGAAGCAGGATTAACTTATCTGTGAAATTTCGGATAAAAGAACTTAAATTGTCATTAAGCATGTGTGAATTGTGATTAAAAATGCTTCCCTAAGCTGATACCTATATAATCACCGCCGATATCCACATTATCAGCACCAAATTCGCCAAAACTTCCCTCAACAATCCAGTGCCTGTAGTCCACACCAAGTACCCAGTCACCTGTATCTAACTCCAGCCCAGCGCCTGCGTGAAGGCCTAAAGAGTGATCATCATCTTCAATTGTCCCAGGGAAACCGAGTGTTGACCCCCACACTGAGAGTTCACTCTTGTAAAGGCCAATACCTCCGGTTCCATAAATACGAAATCGACTGTCTGACGGATAAAAGCCCCGAATACCAAAAAGCAGCGCCATTGTCTGGAGTGTCATACGGTCTGAAATGGTGCTGAATAAAGGTGCCTGGATTGTTGTGTCGTATTTCCTCTCGGTCATCCAAAATTCCAGATCAAAAGAAAAATGTTTCCTTTTAGGTAACTTAAATGATGCCCCGAATCCAAGGGTGAATTTATGATTTTCATTTTCGAGCTTTCCGGGGTTGTCCTCAGTATCAAAAGAGCCAAGATAGAATCGAACGGCACCCATGGAAATAGTTGACTCGGAGGCGTTTTGTTTATATTCATAGACATAAACCGGGGAACTTTTTTCTTCAGGGGCAGATGTCGTCTCAGCCGCGTTTGCGGTATCGAACAGAATATAAATAACAAGCAATGGTATTAAATTTATTAATTTTGGAATCATATTTCTAAGTTTTGCTCCCTACCAAATATATTATACCGTCGATATAAAAAAGTCTACCGTCTCCTCTATCTGGATATTATCAAATTCTCTCCCGATACTTTATCAAAGATATGAGATCTGTTCATATCAAATAAAACAGTTACAGATTTATCCATCCTTGCGCCTGCCCCTAGCTCGGCGAGGAGGGTAAAATTGACATTATCTTTTTTTACATCAACTTTATCACTGTCACCCATCGGCTCTACCACAAGCTTGTGGAGGGAATGCTGCACCTTGAGATGGCGGAAGAGACCGCTGCCCTGATGCAGACCGGAATTGAAGAAAGTGTCCAGATGAACATCATCATCGACAACTGGGCAGGAGGAAATACTCCGTTGATTGCATGACACGTCACAGAGCGATTTATAGAGACATATGGTATCGTCATAGAAAAGACTCGGAGTGGGAGATATCGCCGTTAATCTTCGCTAGGATAGGGATTGCAGATTACTGCTGAGACTGTCGAAAAAGTTCAAATATTGCCTTTTATCAAAATTCACATATAGTAAAATAAACCACTTACAAGGCCCGAAATTATTGTTTTAGGGTTTTTCGACAGTCTCGCTATAATACAATACGTAGTCTTAAATCCGAGAAGCGTTTCACCGATTTATTGAGTCCTAACTGTAACAGAGTATCCTTCCACCTCGCTGATTTTATCGAATAGCGGAAGAACTAATCATTTATAACCTGCCACCCTGCAGTCTTTCATTTGAAGTTACCTGCTATTTTGGGCAGGAATTTATCACGCTGAATTTATGAGATTTGTATGAAATATGAAAGTGGGAGAGAATCCTTTATATACAATGATGGCAAGTTATCTGGAATTAGCGACTGAAGTCGTTTTGGAACCAATGTCCCCATTTAGTGGATGAATTGAGAAGTTTTAAGATGCGGGATATTTTTATGA
>JAUWZC010000216.1 GCA_030615565.1 Desulfobacteraceae bacterium
GGGATGGAGGAGTAATTGAGGTGGAGATACAGGAAGAGGGTTTTTGGTAATGCAGTTTGAAAAAGCTATCAGCCCCGACGTATCAGGGCTGATAGCTACTTGTTAAATCAAAGTATCTTTTTTATCTCCTCTGTTAATGCCGGAACTATACCAAAGAGATCGCCAACTACCCCATAGTCGGCCTTCTGAAAGATAGGGGCCTCAGGATCCTTATTTATGGCTACAATATATTTTGAGGTACTCATTCCAGCTAAATGTTGAATGGCTCCTGAGATACCGCAGGCAATATAGAGATTTGGAGAAACAACCTTGCCTGTTTGCCCTACCTGGTCAGAGTGAGGCCGCCAGCCAGCATCCACTGCTGAACGTGAGGCACCTACAGTTGCATTAATTATATCTGCTAATTCCTCTAAAATCTTATAATTTTCTGGTCCCTTCATTCCTCTTCCACCAGAAACAATTCTTTCGGCTTCAGTAAGATCGACTTTGGCTCCTTCTTCCTGGATAACCTCAGCAACCTTTGTTTTCAAATGGGAATCATCAAGGTTAAATTCTGCATCAACAACCTCAACTGATCTTGACTCATCAGGCTCATTCAATTCAAGAACATTAGGTCTTGCTGTAGCTATCTGGGGTATGCTATCTTTAAAGGTAACTGTAGCGTAAGCCTTGCCAGCATAGATAGGCCTTTTTGCAACAAGGTTGCCGTTCTCAAGAGAAAAGGTCACACAATCTTGAGCCATGCCCACCCCAAGCCTGGCAGCGAGCCGGCCTGAGAGATCCCTTCCCTGGACTGAAGCGCCTAACAGGATGATATTAGGTTCTTCTTTCTGTGCTAATTGTGCGATAACTGATACATAAGCATCTGTAGTATAGGTTGCCAGTCGATTATCATCAGCGACAATGACCTTATCTGCGCCGTATTTCCCAAGCTCGGATGCCTTTTCCTTAATATTAGAGCCTAAAAGTATGGCTGTTACTGACTGGCCCATTTGATCAGCCAGACGCCGTGCCTCACTTGCTAATTCAAAGGATATCTTTCTTAATTCTCCCTCTCTCTGTTCAGCAACTATACAAATTCCCTGTGCCATTTTTATCTCCTTTAATCTTTGTTAAAATAATCCCTTGTCACCTAAATAATCTTTGCCTCTTCATGAAGCAACCGTACCAGATTGGCGGCCATTTCCTGTGGAGTTTCACCTTCTACTATCTTTCCTGCCTCTCTTTCTTCCGGAGGTGTGATTTGATTTATCTTTATCTTTGCCCCGCTTTCTCCAACCTGATTTGCATCCAGACCTAAATCAGCGATGGCCTTGATATCTAAGGGTTTTTTCTTGGCCTTCATTATTCCAGGCAATGATGCATACCTTGGTTCATTTAATCCCTTTTGGGCTGTAATTAAAACAGGCAAAGAGGCCTCAATAACCATGCTTCCACCTTCAACCTCTCTGTGAGCCTTTACAGTCGAGGCATCTTCGCTGACTTCCAATTTAAGAACTATTGATATCTGTGGAATGTTCAAGAGTTCTGCCAAGGTGGAGCCAACTATCCCGTAATCGTCATCCATCCCCTGTTTACCGCAGAGTATGATATTGTAGTCAAGGTCTTTAATCACTGCAGCAAGAACCCTAGCTGTACCAAGGGAATCACTACCAGTAATGGCTGGATCATCTACCAATATTCCTTTATCGGCACCCATGGCTAAGGCAGTTCTTATGGATTCGGTTACCCTTTTTGGTCCTACGCTTATAATAGTTACTTCACCGCCGAATTTTTCTTTAAGGCGTAGGGCCTCTTCAACTGCATACTCATCGTATGGATTCATAATCCATTTTATATTGTCAGTAGCGATTGACATGCCATCTGGAGCAATCTTAATTTGACTTTCTGTATCAGGTACTTGTTTTAAACAAACTAAAATGTTCACTTTAACCCCCTTTCTGATGCTCTTTAAGTATTAATTTTAAGATTTACCAATTTTATCGGCAAAAGATACACTTTTTTGGCTTAGAATCCTTAACATTAAAATATTTATTATGTCAACAGAGATCAGGTAAAAGAAGCTTAAAAAAATGAAAAATGAAAATATTAAAATGTAAATTGCAAAATTATTTCAGTAAGATCTAATAATGATGTTCTCGTAAAGTCACATTTCCCCTCCCCTGTCGAAGATCCCGATCATATCGGGGGAGGGAGGGTATTAGTTTAAGGGGGAGGAGATTATCATGGATGCCCTGTTCTGTGGGCTGGATAATTCGTTTTGCTACGGACAACCTGCAACGAACAACAAACATGACTATCTCTTTATGCCATTTATAAAATAACTACTGATCTGTCTTGCAGCGGTTTCTATATTATATTTACGCCTTTTTGATAAGACCCAAAATCTCGACATTTCATCTAAGGCTCCAAAGAAGGCTCTCTTACCAATTCCAGGAATTATATCTTTTCTAATCAAACCCTTTTCTTTTCCTTCTTGAATGATATCCCCGATTAAGTCAAGGTATTGGGCAAATTTTATATTATGATAGTCTTTCATAAATTTGCTACTCTGCCTAAGTTCTACCTGGATAATCTCAGCCATGTCTTTGTTGTCTTCAATCAATTTGAGGTGAAGTAAGGCAAACCTCTCGATCTTTTTCAATGGATCACTTTCTAAACTGATCTGCTTTTTCATGTTATCTAATACTTCCTTCATTTTTTCTTCAAAGAGGGCAATAAGAATATCGTCTTTATGTTTAAAATAGATATATATGGTTCCATCAGCTATTCCTGCTTCTTTTGCAATTTCAGACACCTTGGCCTTATAAAAACCATTTTTGGCGAAAACCTTAGTTGCAGCAGCTATTATCTTTCTATATTTATTGTTATTTTTTTGTCCCATTTCTTTTAAGTTTTGCGGGAAAAAATTTTTTAAGTTTTCTAACACGAATAATCATTCATTTTTTTAGCAAAAGGATATCAGACGGTCAAGGTCTTTTAGGTTCTGATAAGATATAGCAAAGTACAAATTAGCTCTTGACATAATCTTAGCCTAAAAATTATACTTCTATCTAAAATATAGTCACATTATAGCTATATTGTAATCATTTTTTGTTTATTACCCAGGGCTACATCATAGGGAATAACAAAAAAATGATACCCATACCTTGGAATTTTTCGTTATCGTGGTTTGCTACTACTTAAGGAGGGAAGTAGGATGAAATATAGCCTATTCTTAGGATGTACTATCCCTGCTCGCTCTAGAAATTATGAGTTATCTGCAAGGGCTATAGCCTCCAGACTGGATCTTGAATTTGTCGATATTGAGGAATTTTCTTGTTGTGGCTTCCCTCTTGAGGCATCTGATGAAATGGGGGCAATTCTCCTTGGTGCCATGAATCTTTGTTTAGCAGAAGAAAAAGGGTTGGATATATGTGCCCTTTGTAGCGCCTGTGCCTCTATGCTCACAAAGACAGCCTATCATTTGGATAATAACAAAAGATTGAAGGAACAGATTAACAAGGAACTATCAAGGATAGGCAAGGAATACAAAGGAATAATAAAAGTCAGGCATTTTGCAAGGATACTCCTGGAAGATATAGGCTTAGAGAGGATTAAAGAAGAAATTAAACAGGATTTGAAGGGTTTAAAGGTAGCTACCCATTATGGCTGTCACTATCTTAAGCCTTCATATATCTATGAAGGCTTTGATGATCCTCAAGACCCTTTAACACTTGAACAAATTCTTGAGGTAATAGGTGTCACTAATATCCAATATAGACGAAAGAAGGATTGCTGTGGAGGCCCTGTTCTTCTTTCAGATGAGGAAGTAGCCCTTAATATAGCCAGAGAGAAACTAAAATGTGTCAAAGAGACAGAGGCTGATTGCATGAATCTGGTTTGCCCTTTCTGCAGTTTAATGTTCGATGCCAACCAAAAAGGGATAGAGACTCAATTTGGGAGTGAATTTAATATACCAATTCTCTATCTTCCTCAAATAATAGGTCTGGCCATGGGGTTTGGTCGAAAAGAACTCGGTCTTAATCTTAACTC
>JAUWZC010000062.1 GCA_030615565.1 Desulfobacteraceae bacterium
GTCTATTTTATTTAGAAGCCTTGCTGAGCCATATCCACCCCTGGCACAAAAGATTGCCTTTATCTCAGGGTCGGAAAACATTTGATGAAGATCGGAAACCCTATCATGGTCAGGGCCAGCTAGATAATTCGAGCGATCAAAAAGATGTTCTCCTAGTTTTATTTTTAGCGGAAAAGACTCTAAAAGATTTAAGCCTTCTGATATCTCGGATTGGTTGACAGGACTTGCTGGCGCGATAATTCCTACTGTCTGATTTGGTTGGAGGCGAGAACCTTTTATGATGGATAGAGATGGCATAGAATTTTTTAGCTATTTAGCCACCAAGCCTGCCCTGGCGCGAGTGCCTTAGCATATATTGCAACTTATATAATATCTATTTATATCATATAATATAGCTAAGCATTGCATGCCAGGTCTGGGCCAGGGGCACAAACCTGCCCGCCATCCGGCAGGCGGGGACCCAAAGAAGAGATAAATATAAATTGAATAACGGAGTTTTTTCAATAATTTCAATCCCGATTTATCGGGATTAAAAAGGCTATAATAAAGAACAATTTTATAGTTTTGGTGTCTTGGTGCCTTTGTGGCAAGATACCTGAGTAGTTACAATCTTTTTAATACTACTTTACAAGAATTGGAGCAACTTAAAATAAATAACTTAAAATAAATGGGGCGTTCCGATGGATAGATAATCTTCACGGGAAGTAGTTAAATAGTCAACGACCCCGCCCTTCCGGGCGGGGCTTGAAAAAAGGAAATAATTCATTAGCCGCCTCCATCCCCACCCTCCCGGGTGGGGCATTAAAGGGCGGCGGTAAATAGCTCCACTTTGCTTTCTTTCAGCGCTAAAATAGATTTTGAGAAGATAGATTCATTCAGAAAAAAGGGTATGTTAGCCCACAGTCTGTGAGAAATAGGCCACATCCCACATCTCCGATCCTTCATCAATCTTCGATTTTATGCCGGGATTGGACAGGATGGCATTATTTGAGAATCGCTTAATCTCTCTTATCATTGTATCTACTGAATGAGTCCCATCTGATTCCACATATACATGCACGTGGTCCAAAGCGAGCGTGATCAGATTCACAAATCCTCCAATCAGCTCGCTACATTTGAAGAAGATATTGCCAATGAAGCTCAAATAATCCTCGGGGGGACTAAAGACCGGCCTCCTGTAAACCACATTCCACGCAAAGTGATATTTGATATCAATAAACACCCCCTCAGGGTCACGGTTCAACTTCTGTAGAGCCAATGCTTTCTTGTATTTCATTGTGTCAGAACTGAGACTTGGGAATGGCTCATTGCCAGCACCCTTTTTGGTATGGTCAAATGAATCAAGGTCTTCATGTCCAGATGGAATCACCACTTTGAGCAATGGCTGGAATGCATAGCATTGAAAATCCGATCTCTCTTGAGTGCTACGGTTTAAATGGCACAAAGTAGCATCAGAAAGGTGTATCTCCCTACAGAAACCGCACTTATTGTGTATACTCCCCTCTTCTGATTTGGCACACTCTTGGCATTTTACAGGCAATTCAGTTGAATTAGGCATATGTGTCTTCCTATCTTTTTCCAGGGCACCAATCCTCGAGATTAATACTATGGCATGGATAATAAGTGTGTCAAGGAGCCTACCGGAAATGAATTGAAAAAATATATTCTATTTGGTTCGGGTAATAGGATTTCAGGTGGAATTAAACACTTACGGTGTAGATTGTTAAAGCCATCTTTGAGTAAACGGATTGTATCAGGAGAAAAGCCAGGTTAGAGTGCACTGCCGGTGACCAGTGATGCTGAAGATCTGAAGATCATATCACAGCATTTTGGATACGTTGTGGATTACAGCTCTATAGCAGTGATAACATTCTTTAATGGTTGATCCATAGACCCTACATCTTGTACTTATGCTGCACGCAGTGATGGGCGCGCTTTTGGTGCAAAAAACTGTACTTTTGCATTTTATTAAGATTTTTACAGAAAAGGGTCAATAGCGCAATAGTGTGAATTTGTATTGATTTTTCAAACAAATATGTTGTATTTTCTATAATACTCAGTGAAATTTGCAGAAATCCCTCATATTGTTTTCCTTACACTTCTTGCCCGCAATGTGCTGATAAACCGAATCGGTTGGATATACAATGTTATATTCTTCATTGACTCTAATATCATATTTGAGAAGTGATGAGAGATGCGCTCAAAATCATATACAGTTGGTTTTCCTAAGGAATGGAAAAGATTTTTCGAGTCGCATCCTAAGTGGATGGAAAGCTATAAATTACTCCATTCAACCTTAGAAAAATTATTTATTAGAAAATTTGAGCCCGAAATTACCGCTGATAAGGTGGTTTTTTTTCTTGGAAGGCTTTGTGTTGAAGATTTCAATGAGATTTTTTTGTTATGCGCTAATGGATATGGATTTGGCGGTTTGAAAATATTGAGAGGCCTTTATGAGCGAGCTATAACTGCTGGATATATATCGAGAAATCCAAAAGAGGCGGAACTGTTTCTGGAGTATCATTTCATCCATAAAGGAAAAATGTTAACCAATGCAAGAAAATTTTTTGGGAATATTGAAGATCAGGTAGATCCTAAGGAAATTAGCGATGCTGAGGAGAAATACAGATTATATAAAGACAAATTCAAAGAGCCTCTTTGCAAAAAATGCAAAACCTACAGAACTCGATTTTCATGGTCTACTTTAGATTTATTGTCTATGGCAAAAAAGGCAAATATGGATAGGTTATATTTCCCTGGTTATTACTTTCCCACTTTACAAACCCATGCCACACCCTCATCATTAATGTCTCGAATAAAAGTAAAAGATGATGGAAGTGTCAGTTTTGATGAAGGTTCCCAACCAGATTGGGCTGAAAACGCCTTAGTAGCAGGGCATAACATTCTACTGCGAGTCATGTTCATTCAGAATGAACATTTTAGTCTCTGTCTTGAAGATGAAATTGAAGACAGATGTAAAGACTTTATGACAATCTGGGGGACCGCTGCTGATAAAGGTTGAATTAAATCAAATCGCTCCTTGAATATAAAAACACTGGAGAGGATGTGAAAATGCTTGCGCATTTCACGCCCCTCAGTTCTGCGTTGACCAGAAAATAACAAAACCAGAAGTACTATGAGAGACCATTATATTCCCCAATATTATCTCCGCGGTTTCTCATCACCTGATGATGATATGGTTTGGGTTTATGAGAAAAATGGCCCCTTAAAATTCCAGTCTCAAGTCAAGAATATTGGCCATGAGACCAATTACTATAGTCTGGAAGTTGAAACATATTTGGCAAATCAAATTGAAAGACCGGCAAATGCCGTAATTAAAAAAATTAGAAACTGGGAGAAAATAACAAAAGAAGACAAAGAAAAACTGGCAACCTATATGGTTGTTATGCTCAAACGGGTCCCACAGAGCAAAATCCGAATTAAGGAAAGGGCCCCTGGTGTTGCCCAAAAGCTGCAAGATGAGTGGGATCAAGAGATTTCAGAATTAATAAAGAAGGACCCAACACAAGCAGAGTTTCTTGAAAATAGAAGAAGTGAGATACGGGCTAATTTGAAAAAATATGAAAAGAATCTTCCCAAAGATTTTTGGCTTTTATTAATACCATCAGAAAGAACGCCGAATGTCATAAATGTGCTACATCAAATGACATGGCACTTTCTCACTTACAAAGAAAGCCCTGTTTTTCTGACGTGCGATAATCCTGTTTTTTATTTTACTTGGATGGGTATTGGAAAACCTGAGTCAGAAGTTACGTTTCCTATATCAAGCAATATCGTTTTATGGGCCACATGGAGGAAAGACTTGGCTGAGAATTATTCTGAAATCAAAAAACAAGCTATCAAGGAGATAAATCGAAGAACGGCATTAAATGCCACACGATTTGTATATCACGCAAAAGATGAATATTGGATTCCAAAGTTTATATCCAAGAACAATCATCAACTTAATAGGTTGTTTTAAAAAAGAAAATAAAGAAGCTATTGGCCAACAAAGGGCTGCACCAGACCGCGAGAAGCGTTACGGCCTGATGGGCAAACTCTTTGTGCGGCAGGTTAACAGCGGCGGTTAGCGGTATTGTAATCAACAAACTGGCGATAGTGTAGAATGGATGATTTTGAGGGATCAGAAAGTTTCACGTCATTCAAGGAACTATGCGGGCTTACAGTTGGTGTGAATGATGTAATAGATGAAATTTCGAAACTACCCTTAGATGGTATTCTGGGTTTTTTAGCTGGATTATCTCTTGAAATGATCCAAGCCGATATAGATTCTTTTAGCCCTCGTCTTCAAGGCGGATATTTGCAGAAGGCACTAGTTGATGACTTCCCAAGAAAAATTCCCGATGCATATAAAATGTATAGCCCAGGGCGTGTCCCAATTACTGGAGGGCGAAATATTTTTGTTCATGAACAGAACATGACATGGCTTTGTAATGCTGCGATTCTATATTCGAAGGAAAATCAGACAACTCCCAAGATTACATATGGTTTTGAGTGTAGATTGTTTCGATTACTCTTAATCATAAACGATTTCCTATCAGTTGAGAAAATTGGAGCACCCTATGACTTAAACAAACGCCGAATATTTGCTCTGAATTGGCTAAGGCATGGTCAATTCAATCGCAATTTCGGGGAATCGTTGGAAATACTCGCTAAATTAGCCCGTCAAAAAATTCTCCTTCTTGACATTCTGCCTAACTATTACAAAGAGGTCGAAGATGCCTTTTATGAGGCTACTGGTTATAGCTTTAAGGCATATTTTAACTCTATATGCCTTTTTGTAACCCATCTATACGGGGGTATGAACAAAGGAAACCATTGGTTGGCTAAGAACACAATCACCTCAAATGTAATAAAAAACAAGAAAGACATAGAAAAAGTCATAGCAAATTGGGCCAGGAGCCCATCACAATATAGAGAGGCTAATAATCTGTGGATGGAAAGTCGCAAAGACCGTGCGAAATTGCCAGTCTATGGTTTCGTGCCCCTTCGCGAAACGCCATTAATTGAAGGCCGGCCTGGCGAATTAATTTGCCCTGTAGCCCCCCTCCTATTCTCAAAAATTGAAGATGGTCCATTCTTTATTCTTTCAGATTTTCTGAGTGGGTCTGAACTGACCCGCTTTCATGTTGCTATTGGAGATGCATATGAAGAATATGCACATCAATTGATTGAAAGAATAGCTGAGACAGATAATTGCGGAGTATGGAATATTTCGAGCAATCCAAAATCAAAGAAAAAAGGCGAGCTTGCAGATAGCTACTTACAAAGAAATAATATTGCAATTATCTTCGAACATAAGGGTCAGCGCCCTGGAGCTGAATTCCTATGCGGTGGCCAAGGAGATCGTGTGCTCGGTCCAAGAGAAGAGATCCTCAAGAGGTTTGATAAAGGCGAGTCTATTGATTACAAGGAAGCATCGAAACACGATAAAGGGTTTATAACTCGGGGTATGTGGCAGCAATCAAAGAAAGGATTAAGCATAGTTGAATGGGCCGAAAACAAATTTGGCAACAGACCGATCCGCTTGTTCCCTGTAATAACGCTTCTTTCTTCTCTTATGGTTGATACTATTTTACGAAAAGCCTATTTAAATCCTTTGATTCAAAAAGCTAATCTCTACGCTGATGATTTCTGGGAACAGCCACAATGGCTTAATATAGCTGATTTGGAATCCTTAACTCATATGGCTAAGAACGGTGAATTAGATATCGAAACTCTATTCACTGAAAAGGCTTCTAAATCAGTTAATGATCGTTTTGATATTTTTCTAAGCGCCAAAAAAACAAGATATCTATATGACAAACTATATAGGGAGGCAATGGAACTGCTAGATAACTCCGCAGAATACTTTTTTGACAAGAAACTTAAAGGAAAACATGCTTATTTAGATGCATAAATTTCCAGAAATTCGGCTAATATAACTTATAAAAATTTGAATGGAATTTTTCTAACAAATTGATGGAGCAGATGCCTAAAAGCTGTGGCGCTTTGGAAGCTTTGCCTGTTTAAGCTTTCTTAATCATTTCAGGCTGTTGGGCATGCTATCCGGCACTGCTCATCATTAATGTTGTCGCAAAGGAGAAAGTAGGTCCCGTGTGAGTGACGGCCTGAATGATCACGAAGATTTTATACGGATTAGTCGTTTCCCTTCTTGTGATATGTTTGAGGTTACAGAAGATTTGATTTTTGCTTATCCAAGTAGTGAATTTGTAGGCAACGCTGCGAGCATAGCTAATGAGCTTGAACGTGAGATGGATTACCTTAAGAACATTACAGGTTTAAACCCAAGAGAGGAGTTAGGCTCAAAAGTGGTTGTTGGATATAGGCGTCCTGAAGAGGGGGGCGCGGGACGTAAAGGCAACTGGAGCGGAGACGACGGAAATCGTGTTTTTCTTTCCTGGGGGTACCTGGAGGACTTCGACAAAGACGAACCCATGGATATATGTTCACACGAGCTTGTCCATCCATTTTTCTTTGTTTCCCCACTCCATGAAATCAATGAGTTCTGGGGTGAAGGTTTCTGCGATTTTCTACGCGGCCCTCTTAAAAATTTCATGGGATTGGAGGGAAACGAATGGTGGCGCAAAAAGGTCAAAGAAGCAAGAGATAATAAGCAAGATAGAGGAGGGAATGCCGCCGGACAATTAGTAATAAGAGCATGCGAGTGGTTCGGGGTCGTTAACGAAATGGACCAGTTTGTTGATAACCAAGCAGCCATTACAGAGTTTGTCAGTTGTTTATTTGACCGTTATGCCCATCTTCCCATGAGTGAAGAGTTTCGCCCTACAAAATGGATTACAGAGAAAGAAAGAAGGCACAGTAAGGGGCCATTTAGGGACTCATCAGCTTGAATTATCTGCCCAATCATACAAGAAGTTGAAAGCAGAGGAGGTCAAGATTTCAGTATTGACTTTTACCTGGCAAAATAAGGAAGGGGAACCGATTTAACCGCAGTTTGGCATTTAGTAGGATAATGTGATTAAGGAACACTGTTTAGTTTTACAATTTACATAACATGAATGGGATCAGGCTTAAATAATCAAATGCACTAGCTAAGATTTCCTCTGGTTTACAACAATATATGGTATGCTCGTTTTTCTCATTAAATCTGTGTATATCTTGCCACTCCACATAATCCCATAAATAGGGACGTAGGTTCCAAAACGACTTCAGTCGCTAATTCCAGATAACTTACCATCATTGTATATAAAGGATTCTCTCCCACTTTCATATTTCATCAGTGAAGAGGGACATTCGTGCAGAACGTCCATTACGCCTACCCACAATCCTATTTTGATGTAACGGAGCTTCTCCTAAGAGAACGCAACACAGCTTAGCTCTGGGTAGTTGCTAAGCAATTTCTGCACGAACGTCTCCCTCCATGCGTGTTGCTCCTTGGATCAAATGAATGGGCAGGGTAACCGGTTATTCGTGCCACGGACCTGGGGCTTTCCAAGTTGCTTTGAAAGGCTGCTTTGCCGAAAGGCTTTTTGCTATAGGTCCCAGGAAAGCAGCAATCGCTTTGATCACTTCACTGAAGTTTTGCGGAACATTTGTCAGCCGGTTCTTGCGGATAAATCCACGCCACTGCACAGTTTTTGTGGCGTCCTCCGCAAGGGAGTTTGTTAAGGCAATTGGTTCAGGCTGAATGTCTGTCCCGCGTGTTGAAAAGGTCTTCGTAATGGCTGCCGCCAGCCTCGGACCCCTAAAGTTAAACTGGCACAACAACAGCCAGATATCAAAGAAATCTTTCATCCGGCTGTTCAGAACGCCCAGTTTAACCATGGCTTCAAACTTCTCAGCAATAGTGCTTTCAATGCTATAACCAAGAAGTTGAGGGGCCGGTAAATCGAGAATGGTGGGGTAATCTATAAGTTCAGGCGTAGGAACTACCACGTCACCAAAGCCGATATCAAGCTGCATGGCAACTTGTGCAGTGCCCAGTGATCCCCGGAACCGGACGCGTACCCCTTCGTAATCGGCATCCTCAGTAATACGCTCTCCCTCGATACTCTTTTCATCAAAAGAAATACCATCCGGCTCGACCTTCTGACGGCATATGGCTCTGGTAAAGTCAATCATGGCCTCAACACTGTTGTCGATTCGACCAAGGAGATCAATATCCATTGTGGGCCGTGAAAGGGGTGCCCCCCATATAGTAAGCATCAAGGCTCCTTTGAGAACGAAGTTGTCGGCATAAGGAGATTTGGACAAACGGTAAAGGAAGCGCTCCATCGCAAAGTACTGAAGCGCTTCGCTGAACGGTCTGCCCGTTTCCCGCGCCCTGTTAAACAGGCGCTGGCGTATAGAGGCTGCGATATTCTTGTACAGGTGTTTCGTCAAAGCAAAGCCTCCAGGTATGGTCGCATGACTTTCTCAACCCTGCACACTCTCCCGCACCTCATCAGATCATCGATCTTGAAATGTTTTCTTTCCCGATAAAGCCTAAGTGCCTCAATGGCTGTATCGAGGCCGATTTTATTTCGATACTTGAAGCAGTCGGCTATCGTCTTTTCAGGACTGTAAACCCTGAGTAGAACCCCTTCTGTGTTATGCGATTCTATTCCAGTCTTGAATGCTTCCCCTGTGAACCGAAAAACTCGTACTGGTGGGTAATCCACCTTCGGAAGTCGCGAGATCCTTTCCACCGCTATGTATACTTCATGCGGAACCTGGGTAGTTATATCATGGAACGCCAAAGCGGAGATCAGACAAACTACTCCATTTGGAATCCTCAAAGCAACTGTTATTAGATCTTGATTACTGAGAGGCCGGAGATCAGCTAGCCTGTACAAACCACGACTAAGCACCTCTACAATGCCTTTGTCACGCATCTCATACAGCGTGCGCGGGTGAATCCTTTCACGAATGGCGTCGCTAGCCCTGAGAATACCACCGTGCTCCCTGAAGATACCTTTTGCTTTTTCGTATTTCTGTTGAGCCTTTTTCATAATTACATCTTGGATAAAAGTGTATCCATTTATTTACTTTTGGCTACTTTTTTATCCAAAAACAGAAAATTAGTCAAGGGAAAAGTAAAAAAAGGTCGTTCCTAAAATTGTAAACTTCTTAACACTGTACCGGACTGTGTTTTCATTCCTTATCCAATCATTTTCTTCAGTACATTGTAATTTAACAATCAGAAATTTCAGATACCTTGCCAAGATATCCAGGCTCCATGACATTAAGATATCATGAAATATCCCGCATCTTTAAACTTCTCAATTCATCCATTACTTAAAACTATTCTTTGATTTCATATCCAATAGCTTTATAGTCGGCAAGCCGCCTTTTATACATTTTAACAAGCACTGGTACGTAGTGGTCAACATAGTCATATATTATGACTTCCTTTTTCATGTCATGCAGGCAATGAAGTCTCCCTGCATATTGAGAAAGGGTGCCTCGCCATGAAACCGGCAGTGCGAGAAATAAACTGCGTTAATGGGGGACGGGCTTAAATAATTCAATAACTTTTGAAATTGAAGGATAAAGGGTAGGTGAGATTTTTTCTTAGCATCTTTTTTTCTAAACTATGAGAGAATATTATAATGTAACGATTTTGCTCTAAACCTATTCTGCTTAGGACCCACCTGAATATTTTACAATACGATCACTAATCAGAAGTTCTCCCGGCCCTTGAGAATATCGATTACTTCATATAATTGCGAAACTTCTTAGGGTTGGTCTCTAAAAAGCCACTTTCTCACTTTGAAGTTAACACCATTCGCATTGTCTCAGAAACTGGCTCAGTCGGATTCGACCTTTACGATAGACTTACTTCAGACAGCATTGAAAGCCTTGTTACTTCTTCATCTTTATAGTTTGAATCTCATGCAGCAACTAAGCCCGAGCATGCTTTATAGCGAGATCGTCGTCTATTTAGAAAGTTTCTACTTCCTCCACAGCGACTTTTACCACATTTTTCACCTCCATGTTTCTCTTAGCAAACTCCGCAACTGCCTTGTCGAAGAGTTCACCCGAGTTTAGAATCTCGCCCCGTCCCCAAATACGGCAACCCTTGCGTGTTGCGGCATCCAGACAGATGATGGCAACTTGAGGATTCTCCTTGATGTTGGCGACAGTGCGGGGAGAAGCAATGTGTGCAAATAAAACATGTTCATCATCCAGAACGCGCAGCGAGCCCTTTGCAGAGACATTTGGCTTGCCGGTCGCGCTCGCCGTGGCCACCAGCGACGGGCGGATTTCTGCGATTGCCTTTTTGGCCTCGTCAGTGAGCTTTGTCATAATAACCTCCTTATGCTCATTATTTATTTATGAGAATTCCTTTTTGGGCAAAGACAGTATAAAAGAAATGTGCTTGTTGGTCAATGGGGTTTTTTGCGCTTATCTCACCCTAAGTGGCTGGGCTTTTCGGAACCCGTGCACACGGTACACTCTTTGGCATTGTTTCCTTTAGTGGTACTGTCGGGGGAGCTATTGGTCCTCTTTTAGCAGGATACATATTTGATATCACTCATAGTTACCGGCTCGGTTTCTTGCTCTTGATTATGCTGAGCATTATAGGCTTGATGTTGACTGCATCACTAAATCCAATTACTGGAGGAGGGGGACAAAAGGAATCTCAACACCAAAAATGGCAAAGTCAGGCCAAAGAGGATATTTTCATGAGCGAAGGTTTCTGTATCTAATCATAACTTCATCTTTCCCTATGCAAAAAATCAAAATCAGACTTGTGATATCTTGCCAATATCTCCAGGCTCCATGACATTGAGATATCATAAAAATATCCCGCATCTTAAAACTTCTCAATTCATCCACTAAATGGGGACATTGGTTCCAAAACGACTTCAGTCGCTAATTCCAGATAACTTGCCATCATTGTATATAAAGGATTCTCTCCC
>JAUWZC010000289.1 GCA_030615565.1 Desulfobacteraceae bacterium
TTTTTATAAACCAAAGATGAAAAGTGCCAATAAAACATTATACCTTGTAGATGGAAGCTTATATATCCACAGGGCCTTTCATGCAATTAGAAACCTCTCCAATTCTAAAGGTCTGCCTACCAATGCCATATTTGGCTTTACAAAGATGCTCATGAAACTCCTTGATGATAAAGCCCCTGATTATGTGGCTATTGCCTTTGATGTGAAAGGGCCAACCTTCAGGCATAAAATATTTAAAGATTACAAGGCCACAAGACCCCCTATGCCAGAGGATATGGCTGTACAAATTCCCTTTATTAAAGATGTGGTTGATGGATTAAATGTGAAGATTCTGGAAAAAGAAGGATATGAGGCAGATGATATTATTGGAACCATTGCTATACTAGCCAGCAATCAGGGTTTCAATGTAGTCATTGTGAGTAGTGATAAGGATTTTAGGCAAATCGTATCAGAAAATACGGTTATGTGGGACCCAATGAGTGATAGGCTGTCCGATTATTCCACTATAAAGCGTGATTATGGGATAGAGCCTGAACAGATAATTGAAGTAATGGCCCTGTCAGGAGACTCAGTAGATAATATCCCTGGCATTCCTGGTATTGGAGAAAAGACTGGCCTTAATTTGATCCAACACTTTCATTCGATAGAAAATCTTTTTAACAATACTGACAAAATAACCAAGGCCTTAGTTAAGCAAAAGGTAGAGCAATTCAAGGAGCAGGCCATTTTAAGTAAACAGCTTGTAACTATCAATAACTCTGTACCACTTGACATAACAATTGATGATCTCAGGCTCGGGTCACCCAAAAAAGAGAGGCTGACTGAGATATTCCGTGAACTGGAATTTAAATCACTTATAGATAAATTCTCCGAACATGCTGAACTCAGTGAAAAAGACTACCGATTAATACTGAACACAGAAGACCTAAAATCTCTTATACAAACTATAAGAGAGAAAGGGATAGTTTGCCTTGATACAGAGACCACCAGCAAGAGCCATCTGACTGCAGAACTGGTAGGCATATCATTATGCCTTGAACCAGGGGTTGCATACTATTTACCATTTGGGCATACTTATATAGGTGTGGGCCCCCAGATAAATATCGGTGATACCTTAAACCTTTTAAAGGATGTCTTTTGTGATAACGCCATAAAAAAGATAGGGCAAAATATCAAATATGATGCAGAGGTACTGTATAAATATGGTATAAATCTGAAGGGAATATCTTTTGATACCATGATCGCCTCATATGTGATTGATCCTTCCCTGCGCCAACACAATCTGGATTACCTGGCACAGCATTATTTAAGCTACAAAATGATCAGTTATAAGGATGTAACTGACCATAATAAAGACAAAAACTTTGCCTTTGTTGATATCAATAAGGCCAAGGAATATTCCTGCGAGGATGCAGAGATAACGCTCCTTTTAAAATCTATTTTAGAAGAAAGACTTAAAAATACCGATAATTATGCCCTATTTCAGGATCTGGAGATGAAGCTCATCCCGGTTTTGATGGATATGGAAATAACCGGAATAAAGATAGATGTAAATTTTTTTAAAGATATGTCAAAAAAATTTGCTGATGAGCTCTCCTCCACTGAACGCAAGATCTTTGATCTAGCTGGAGAGGAATTCAACATAAATTCCCCCCAGCAACTTGGATATATCCTCTTTGAAAGGTTGAACCTCCCAGGGAAGAAAAAGACAAAGAAAAAGTCCGGATATTCTACCGACTCTGAAGTCTTAACCGAGCTAGCAAACCTTCATGAAATCCCTACCCTTCTATTGCGTTTCAGGACTATCAGCAAGCTAAAATCCACCTATCTAGATGCCCTAGTGAATATGGTAAACCCAAATACTGGAAGGGTCCACACCTCTTACAATCAGACAGTCACTGCAACTGGAAGGTTAAGTAGCAGCAATCCGAATCTCCAAAACATACCTATCAGAACTGAAGAAGGAAGGGAGATAAGAAAAGGCTTTATTGCAGATGATGGTCATCTTCTTCTTTCTGCTGATTACTCACAGATAGAGTTACGGGTATTTGCCCATTATTCAGATGACCCTGTACTTCTTCGAGCCTTTGAGAAGGGAGAGGACATACATACCAGGACAGCTGCAGAGGTATTTGACCTTGATCCAAAAATGGTCACAGAGGAAATGCGCCGGATGGCAAAAACCATTAATTTCGGGATCATTTATGGAATGGGGCCGATCAAACTAGCCAAAGAGCTTGGGATAAACAAGAAGGTAGCGCAAGTTTATCTTGACAGCTATTATGAAAGATATAAAGGCGTTAAGAATTTTAAAGAAAAAATTACATCCCAGGCAAGGCAAAATGGATACATAACAACCCTGCTTAAAAGGAGGCGATATCTACCGAATATAAACAGTGATAATGAAAGGTTAAAAGGCGAGGCAGAAAGGGCTGCTATTAATACGCCCATACAGGGAACGGCCGCTGACCTTATAAAGATGGCCATGATTAATATCGCCAAAAGATTAAAGAAGGAAAATTTAAGGACAAAGATGCTTCTTCAGGTCCATGACGAGTTAGTTTTTGAGGTTCCACAAGAGGAACTCAATAGTGCTACAAAATTA
>JAUWZC010000261.1 GCA_030615565.1 Desulfobacteraceae bacterium
GGCCGTTCCACCTGCCTTAATATTTATCCTTGGAGCAATGCTGATACCCTTGTTAAAGGGGAAACTAAAGCAGGTATACATTCTCGTTGTCCCTGCAGTGGCCTTTTTAGATATTTTATATCTAAGTCCAGGCACAAGCTGGGTATACAACTTTTTGGGATATGACCTCATCTTTTGCAAGGTTGATAGACTTAGTTTAGTAGTAGGATATATATTTGTAATTATAGGGTTTTTGGCCATACTCTATTGTCTGCATATAAAACATGATGGGCAATATATAGCAGCCTTCCTGTATGTTGGAAGCTCTTTAGGGGTAGTTTTTGCTGGAGATTATTTCAGCCTATTTGTCTTCTGGGAAATTATGGCTGTGGCATCTGTGTTCCTCATATGGTTTCAAAAAGACAAAAAGTCTCTTAATGCCGGCTTTAGGTATATTCTAATGCACATATTTGGCGGTTGTTGCCTATTAGCTGGTATTATTATTTATACTGTCAGCAAAGGATCCATTAACGTGGCCCTCCTGGAACCCAGTCCTGCCTACTGGCTCATACTTATTGGATTTGGACTAAATACCGCCTTTATTCCTATTCATACCTGGTTACCAGATGCCTATCCCGAGGGAACCATTACAGGAAGTGTGTTTCTTTCAGTTTTTACCACAAAAACAGGTGTCTACGTATTGGCCAGATGTTTCCCGGGTGTGGAGTTGGTGGCCTACATGGGTGGCATCATGGCAGTATACGGTGTTACATTTGCATTACTTCAAAATGATGCCAGAAGACTTCTTGCCTACCATATCATCAGCCAGGTGGGATATATGGTGGCAGGGGTTGGAATGGGAACTGCACAGGGTATAAATGGTGGAATAGCCCATGTCTTTAATAATATCTTATATAAAGCCTTACTCTTTATGTGTATGGGATCGGTTATGTATATGACAGGAAGAAGAAAGTTAAGCGAGATGGGAGGCCTGGCAAGGTTTATGCCTGTTACCTGCATCGCATGTATCATAGCTGCCCTTTCCATTTCCGGGGCACCAGGATTTAATGGATTTGTAAGTAAGGGGATGGTTATAGCCTCTGCAGTAGAGGCTCACATGCCTATCTTGGAGCTCATGTTGATCCTGGCATCCGTGGGAACATTTCTCTCCTTTGTGAAACTTTGCTACTTTTGCTTCTTTGCCAAAAACTATGAGATAGAGTCAAAAGAGGCCCCCTTTAATATGCAACTGGCCATGGGCTTGACCGCCTTTTCCTGTGTGTTTATTGGTCTTTACCCTAAGATACTCTTTGACATACTTCCTTACAGCGTGGTTGACTATCATCCCTTCACCCCCTCCCACGTAATAGGGGTCATCCAGCTCTTTATGTTAGCTGGAGTAGCTTTTATATTAGCCAAAGCCATGGTTGTGCCTCACAGAGCGACTATTTTAGATTTTGACTATTTCTATCGAATGGGAGGAAGGGGTCTGGTATGGGTGTGTAGTGTACCTATGAGCAACTTCAGGACTAAATTGCAGGTGCGCTTCTCCAGGGTAGTATATATCATTACCCGCTTAGCCAGGAATCCCATCTCGATCCTTGAGATACTAACAGCATACGCTTATCTAAGAATCACAAAAGGGCTGAGATATGTAAGTGGGTATTCTTCTGGTGAGACTTATGACGAAAACTTATATAGAAGGCCCATTGGTGTGGGGGTTCTTATGGCAATTATACTCCTATTTGTTTTTGCTTTGATTTATTTTATTTTTTAAAACTCAAAAGATTTACTGATTTCTACCTGAATATCCTTACTTAGCAGATGTTATTTAAGCTTTTTAAATTTTACAAAAAGCTAAAGAAGATTGATTTTTTTCTATGCCTTGGGCATATTTTAATAACCGTTCACAGGGTGTTGGATTGATGGAGTAATGGGGTAAGAGCGTTCCCCTATTGAGGATGACAAACTTTAGAACTGGAAGAAAGAAGCCGTGAATGGGTACAAAAAGAAAAGTGGAAGGGTTAATACCAAGTTGCAATCATGTCATTGCGAGGAGCAAAGCGACGTGGTCCCGCATAGCGGGGCTTCACATTCGTTCGCAATGACGTTTATAAATAGTAGCCGTTTGAATGCAACTTGGTATAATATATCCAAAATAAGTTAAAAAAGGAGAGCCAGTTATGGAAACCAAAAAGATGTTGTTTGTAACCGATTTTGAGGAATTATGGTTTGATGCCTTACGATCATTGATGGTTCTTAGAAAGGCAGGCCTCGACCATGTGGTGCTCATGCATGTAATAGATCGTAGTATAGGATATTATACTACAGATGAAAAAAAGAGGCTTACGGCAATGGCTGAAGTCCGTTTCATTGATTGGGCACAAAGTCTGTTTGAGGAGGGTATGGAATGCGGATCGTATATTGTGGTGGGAGATACTGTTTCTAAGATTCTGGAAACCGAAGAAGAGGAAAGGGCAAACCTTATTGTAATCAGTCGTCAGAGAAGGACTAAACTGCAAAAGCTCTATATAGATTCTAAGACAATAGAATTTCTTCGAAAGACCAATACACCGGTCCTGGTACATAAATACAAGTTAGAGTCTGGCGGGGTGAATGACAAGCTATTCGAGAGGCCACTTTTGGCAACGGATTGGTCTCCTCCTGCTAATAGGGCACTGGAGTTTTTAGTCGGTCTTAAAAGTATTATTAAAAAGCTACAGGTAATCCACGTTGTAACTGAGAAGGCCATGGAGGGTCTGGGGAAAAGGGGGCTTATGAAAATGGAAAGGGAGAATAGAAAAAAACTCGATGAATTATGTGAAGCCCTTGAAAGTGAAGGAATAGAAGCAGAATATCACCTCTACATAGGTGATCTCACCCAGATTGAAAATGCAGCCCGGGAACGTGAGGCCACTCTCATTGCCACAGGGACATCTGGAAAGAGTGCCTGGCAGGCGAGGTGGTTGGGAAGTGTTTCTCAGCAGGTAGCAGAGGTATCAGAATTGCCCACCTTATTAGTTCCTTAGTA
>JAUWZC010000183.1 GCA_030615565.1 Desulfobacteraceae bacterium
GATTGGAAAAGGACGAACGATTGCGGCAGTTTAAGAAGGGATGATATTGATCGCGAGGTCGTCCTCATGGGATGGGTAAACAGTCGCAGGGATCTGGGGAAATTGATATTTATCGATCTCAGGGATAGGTTTGGCTTGACCCAAATTATCTTTGATGAGGCGATTGATAAGGTTAGTCATGAAAAGGCAGGTATCTTAAGGAACGAATGGGTTATAGGCGTGAAAGGTAAGGTCACGCCACGCCTGGCTGGTCAGGAAAATTCTGATATGCCTACTGGAGATATTGAGGTGAAGGTGAAGGAATTGAAGGTTTTGAATGAAACAAATATTCCTCCATTCCAGGTTGATGGAAAAATTGATGCATCAGAGAATTTGCGCCTGAAATACAGGTACTTAGAGCTTAGAAGACCGGCTCTTTTTCATAACCTTGTTATGAGACACAGAATAGCCTTATGTATCAGAAACTTTCTTGCCAGAGAAGGATTCTTAGAGGTAGAGACCCCTTTTTTAACAAAAAGTACCCCTGAAGGGGCACGGGACTATCTTGTTCCAAGTCGGATTAGTAAAGGATCCTTTTATGCCTTACCCCAATCTCCGCAATTGTTTAAACAGCTCTTAATGATGGCTGGCTTTGATCGCTATTTTCAAATTGTTAGATGTTTCCGGGATGAAGATCTAAGGGCTGATAGACAACCAGAATTCACTCAGGTTGACCTTGAATTGTCCTTTGCAGATGAATTTAGGGTCATGGATGTTATTGAGGGAATGATGGCAGACGTATTTCCAAAAATTCTTGACCACCCTGTTTCCACACCTTTTCCAATAATTGAATATAAAAAAGCACTGGATCTATATGGCTCAGACAGGCCAGATATCAGATTTGGCATGGAATTGATGGATCTATCTGATCTCCTTAGATCTTCAACTTTTAAGGTCTTTACAGAGATGATAGAGCAAGGAGGGTTTGTTAAGGCAATAAATGTAGAGAAAGGAGCCTCTTTTTCTCGGAAGGAGCTGGATGAATTAAACTCCATTGTTACTGATTCTGGTGCAAGGGGATTGTTCTGGGCCAAGGTTAAATCTGATGGCTGGCAATCAACATTGGCCAAATTTCTGGCCCCAGATATAAGAAGTGCAGTTGAACAGAGACTTGGTACAAAAGAGGGAGATCTTATTTTATTTGTGCCTGATAAGTCCCAAACAGCTAATGAAGCATTAGGTCTATTAAGGACTGAAATAAGCAAGAGACTTGGTTTGGTGAAAGATGAAACATACTCATTTGTATGGGTAACACGATTTCCTTTGCTTGAGTACGACAGTGATGAAAAAAGATATGTAGCGGTTCACCATCCATTTACCTCTCCTCTTGAAGAAGATATACCATTGCTTATGAAAAGACCAGAGGCAGCAAGGGCACGATCCTATGATTTGGTGCTTAACGGTGTAGAGATAGGAGGAGGCAGTGTCAGGATACATGCTGTTGAATTACAAAACCAAATCTTCCGTATATTGGGGTTGGGAAAGGAAGAGGTGAAAGAAAAGTTTGGGTTTTTCCTTGAGGCATTAAGCTACGGTGCACCTCCCCATGCAGGTATAGCACTTGGTTTTGACAGATTAGTGGCTATTATGGCTGGTGCAAAATCTTTAAGGGATGTAATTGCCTTTCCTAAGACCCAACGGGCAACCTGTGCTGTAACCGAGGCGCCTTCGAAGGTAAATAATGATCAGCTTGCTGAGTTAGGTATTTCTCTAATTTACCCTTGACAAAGTTTCGAAATAAAATTATACAAAGCCAGTCAATAGAAAAGGTCTGATAGTTAACCAGGGTTTTTCATTGAGATGCTTGTTTATATAAAATAGAAGGAGGTATGAAAAGTGAGTGATGTAACAGCTCCCATGGCGGGAAAGGTAATTGATGTAAAGGTTAATGTTGGTGATACGGTTAATGAAGATGATGATCTTATTATTCTTGAGGCAATGAAGATGGAGATGCCTATAGTAGCTCCAACGTCAGGTACGGTTAAGGAGATAAAATGTAAGAAAGGAGATTCAGTTGGGGCTGATGATGTTTTAGTAGTGATCGAATAGACACATATTTTTTTAACAAGCGTGAATTAATTGCCCTGTCCGGTCACCGACAGGGCATTTTTTTAGATCACCACTTAGAGCTAGAATAAATGGCTAAGGTATTTTAGTACTGAGTAGAACGCCTGAACACAGATGACAATAATGACGATTTAAAGGGGAGAAAATTATTATGATTGATTGGAATCTTGCAGTAAAGATATTTTCTTTTGGCTTAGGTGCTGTTTTCTCCTCCCTTGCAATACTTATAGCGGCAATATATGTATTTGGGAAGATTTTAAAGAGCATAGAAAAAAAAGCTGATTAGAAAGGGGAAATTATGCTTGAAATGGTCTTGACCACCGGGGTTGTGCATCTGACTATAGGTAACCTTATTATGTGGCTTATTGCCTTTCTCTTTATCTACTTGGCCATAACAAAAAATTATGAACCTCTTCTTTTGGTACCTATTGGTTTTGGTATATTAGTTGTAAATTTACCCCTGACATTTCTCATGCAGGAAGGTGAAGGGCTTTTATGGAAATTTTATCATTATGGATTAGAGTGGGAGGTAATCCCGCCCCTTATATTTTTAGGTTTAGGCGCCCTGACAGATTTTGGACCTATGATCGCCAATCCTAAAACCCTCATATTGGGGGCAGGAGCCCAATTCGGTGTCTATGTTGCCTTTTTTGGGGCCTTGATCCTTGGCTTTAAGATACCAGAGGCATGCTCCATAGGTATTATTGGTGGAGCTGATGGTCCAACAACAATCTATACAACAGTCCACCTTGCCCCTCACCTATTAGGGGCAACGGCTATAGCTGCTTACTCTTATATGTCACTTGTTCCAATCATTCAACCTCCTATCATGAGGCTCCTTACCACAGAGAAAGAACGAAAGATTAGAATGAGACAGTTAAGACCAGTTTCAAAGAAAGAGAAGATTCTTTTTCCCTTAGTGACAGTAATGGTTATTTGTCTTATTGTACCAGCCTCTGCACCCCTAATGGCCATGTTTATGCTGGGAAATCTTTTTAAAGAATGTGGTGTAGTAAAAAGGCTTTCAGATACAGCGGCCAATGAACTCATGAATATTGTCACCATACTTCTGGGTATTAGTGTTGGCGCTACTATGTCTGCAGAGCATTTTTTGAAGCCGCAGGTTATCTTTATTTTTATTATGGGTCTTGTGGCCTTTGCCTTTTCTACAGCGGCTGGGATACTTTTGGCAAAATTTATGAATCTTTTTTTCAAGGAAAAGATAAATCCTCTGATTGGCTCCGCTGGTGTATCTGCTGTTCCTATGGCCGCCAGGGTAAGCCAGATAATGGGTGCAAAGTATGATCCAAAAAACTTTTTACTCATGCATGCCATGGGTCCCAATGTTGCAGGTGTTATCGGCACAGTCGTTGCTGCAGGAGTATTCCTTGCACTTGGAAGGTGATGAAAGGAGGTTAAGAAGATATGTTTGACGAAAGAGAGATTGGAGAAATAAAAGAAGAATACAGAAAATGGGCTGACAAGGTAGAAGGAAAATTAGCAAAGAAACCAGAAAGAAAGGCTGATTTTACTAATACCTCAGGTATTCCTTTAAAGAGGGTATGTACACCTTTAGATGTAGCTGATTTTGATTATATGAAAGAACTCGGTTTGCCAGGGGAGTATCCCTTTACAAGGGGGGTTCAACCAACTATGTATCGGGGAAGATTATGGACTATGCGACAATATGCCGGTTTTGCTACTGCCGAGGACACAAATCGACGATACCGGTTCCTCTTAGATCATGGCCAGACAGGCCTATCAGTGGCCTTTGATCTTCCAACCCAGATAGGATACGATTCAGATCACCCGTTGGCTCAAGGGGAGGTAGGCAAGGTTGGTGTAACCATTGATTCATTAAAAGATATGGAGACACTCTTTGACCAGATCCCCCTGGACAAAGTAAGTACCTCAATGACCATAAATTCCCCGGCCGCTATACTTTTGGCCATGTATATAGCCGTTGCTGAAAACCAGGGTGTAGCATCAAAGGATTTAAGGGGAACCATTCAGAATGATATACTAAAAGAATATTCTGCCAGGGGCACTTATATCTTTCCCCCTAAACCATCCATGAGGATTATCACAGATATCTTTTCATTTTGTTCACGAGAGGTTCCCCAATGGAACACAATCAGTATTAGTGGATATCATATCAGGGAGGCAGGCTCCACTGCGGTTCAGGAGGTAGCCTTTACCCTGGCCGATGGCATTGCCTATGTGGAGGCGGCATTAGAAGCCGGATTAGATGTAGATGAGTTTGGTCCGCGACTTTCGTTCTTTTTTAACTCCCATCTTGATTTTTTAGAGGAGATTGCCAAGTTTAGGGCTGCAAGGAGGCTATGGGCAACAATTATGCGGGACAGATTCAAGGCCAGGGATCCAAGGTCAATGATGATGAGGTTTCATACCCAGACAGCTGGCTGCACTCTGACCGCACAGCAACCAAAGAATAATATAGTAAGAGTGGCCTTTCAGGCACTTTCTGCGGTTTTGGGTGGCACACAATCACTACATACAAAC
>JAUWZC010000197.1 GCA_030615565.1 Desulfobacteraceae bacterium
CCCGGCATGCCTTTCCAGTCGTGTGCCATACGCTGTCAATGAATGCCCATTGAAAGAGGGGTGGTATAATCTTCCATAACATGTACAGGGTCGCGATGGTAAGAATAGAGTTAAAGATACCGTTAAACAGATTGGATTTTATCCATCCAATGACGCCAACACTGATTACAGGGGGTCTTAACTCTATTGTCTGTGTCGCTTGAGCAGTTTCTTGCATGAGTTTTTCTATCTTTCTACAAGGGCAACTCTTTTGTTGTACCAGTTCATAAAGGCCGAGGTGGATAGGCTGAAAATAAGATATAACGCCATGATAAGTGCCACTCCTTCTATGGACTGACCTGTCTGGTTGATAGTTGTGTTAGCAACAGAAACAAAATCGGGGTATCCAATGGCCACTGCCAGGGAACTGTTCTTTGTCAGGTTGAGCATCTGGCTGGTCAATGGAGGGATAATCACCCTTAGGGCTTGGGGCAAAATAACCAAGTTTAATACGCGGGGTGGTCTTAGTCCAATTGCCATGGCAGCCTCTCTTTGCCCTTTGCTGACAGATTGAATCCCTGCCCGCACTGCCTCAGCAACAAAGGCGGCCGTATACAGGATCAGACCCAAAAGAATGCTAATAAATTCCGGACTGAGCGTTATGCCTCCTGTAAAATTAAACCCCACAAGTTTTGGGACATCCATTTTCGTGGGCGCGCCAAAGAATAACCATGTGACCAGAGGGAGTCCTATGATAAGGCCGATGGAGGCGCTGAAAACCGGGAAAATCTTCCCTGTTTCGTCCTGCCGCTTTTTTGCCCAGCGACGGATGAGATACACTGCAACACAAGCCAATATGAGTGCCAAAAACATGTATTTATGGGCAGGATTGGCAGCCGGAACAGTGAAGGCTACTCCGCGGTTACACAGGAAAAGTCCATTTATGGGTGATAGGGCCTGACGGGGGCCTGGAAATGTTTCGTAAAAGATAGCATACCAGAAAAACAACTGCAGGAGTATCGGGATATCCTGCATAACTTCAATGTAAACGGACGACAGCCTTGACACAAGCCAGTTGTTGGAGAGTCTTGCCACCCCAAGGATGGTCCCAAGGATCACCGTGATCACAATGCCTATGAAGGAGACCTTCAAGGTGTTAAGGGCCCCGACAATTAAGGCACGGCCGTATGAACTGGCCGCTGAATAAGAGATGAGGGATTCGCCGATCTCAAAAGAAGATTCCTTGTGGAAAAACCCCCATCCTGTGGCAATAGATTGTCTTTCAAGGTTTGTTAGGGTATTGGAGATCAGATAATATGCAAGCAACCCTACCATACAAAACACGCCAAACTGGAACATGATGGCGCGTTTTTTTGGGTCGAGCCAGAATGGAATCTTTTCAGGCAGGTCCCTGCCCAAGGCATTTGTTGAGTCGTTTAGCACAGCCACATCCTCATCACAGCAGCAGCGTTTAAATTCAGCCTAATAGGTGTGATAGTGAGTTGAGCGAGCTATTAGACGCTTGGAGGGTTAAGCCGACTACTAAGCATAGATAGAAAATGAAAAAAGGTGCCCTTTTTTAAGGGGCACCCTTAAAACCGATTACCTAAAGGCTGCAGCGTACATAATACCACCCTTCGTCCACAGGGCATTTAGGCCGCGCTCAAGGCCAAGTTTTGTATTGACACCCACATTCCGTTCAAATATTTGAGAATAGTTGCCCACCTGCTTGATGATATTGTACGCCCACTTATCATCAAGGCCAAGGGCCTTGCCCATGCCAGGAGTTACTCCCAGGAAACGCATGATTTTGGGGTCCTTGCTTTTGAGCATGCTATCCACATTGTTGGAATTGATGCCAGATTCTTCAGCCTGTATGAGGGCCATAACTGTCCAGTTGACAATGTCATACCACTGGTCATCCCCATGACGGACTACAGGGCAGAGAGGCTCTTTTGAAATAATTTCGGGCAATATAATATAGTCATCAGGATTGGGTGACACAGAACGTTGTGCAGCCAATTGCGAGACGTCCGAGGTCAGGCAGTCACAGCGGCCGGCAAAAAAGGCCTTGTTAAGCTCGGCAGTCTGCTCAATCACCACTGGTTTCCACTTCATGTTATTTGCCCGGAAAAAATCCGCTGCATTCATCTCAGTGGTTGTTCCCGGCAGGACGCAAACTGTAGCACCATCAAGTTCCATGGCGCTTTTCACACCCAATTTCTTGGGGACCAGGAAGCCCTGACCATCATAATAGTTTACATGAGCGAAATTTAGACCGTTCACGGTTGTGCGAGTCAGGGTTTGGGTGGTATTACGACACAATACATCAATCTCTTTTGACTGAAGAGCTGGTAAACGCTGCACGGCCGTCAGGGCTGTAAATTTCACCTTATTGGCATCACCGAATACCGCAGCAGCGATTGCTTTTGCCGTATCCACATCAAGGCCTTTCCACACACCCTTTTCATCCGGCTGGCTAAACCCATATACACCACCGTTTACACCGGCTTTAATAAACCCATTTTCTTTAACCACTTCAAGTGTTTTACCTGCTGCAGCAAATGTTTTCTTCTGTTCAGCTAATTGTTTTTGTAACTCAACAACTTTTTTTTCTAGTCCAGCAGTTTTTTCAGATTCTCCACATGCAGATAAGAAAAAACCAGCCAAAAAAATTGTTAAAATTACAATACTTGCCTTAACAAATGACCTTTTAGAATTACTATTCATCCTTATACCTCCTTCACATTTAAAGGTTTACCTTCTTGGATTGCACCAACGCAATCCCCTTTTGTATATCCAGACTTGATTCCTTAAGCTGTAATATCTTAAGAATGAAAAAGAATAATAATGTGGAATTAATAACATGAAGTATTTGTATTTGCAATTAAAAAACATTTTTTAATCAAGTAATAATTTTTTAACAAATCTAAGACAAGATTTGATTTCAAATGGTTTAAGTTCAATGGTCGCGGTCCCTCTATAGCCAACTTTGACAAGGGTATTGAAGATATTTTTAAAGTCAACAATGCCTCTGCCGGGAGGAAGGTGTAGATCATCTTCAGGTGTATCCCCTCCAAGATTATCGTGGAGATGAACATGCTTTATCCTATCCGGATATATTTTTATAAAATCAAGGCTTGTGTTCTCCTCCCTTAAAAGCTGAGCATGACCCACATCTAAGGTTAGGTTCAGGAGTGGAAGATTATCAAAGGCAATTTTAAGATCATGCCAATTCTCACTTAAATTTTCTAAACAGATGATAATCCTTTTTTCTCCGGCCTTACCAATAATCTTTTTTAATAGCTCAATCTTAAAATCAATTACTTTACCTTTGACAAAACGGCGATCCATCCAGAGATGAAGGGTTAAGAGAGACATATTTAGTGTTGGCATAATCTCTAAGATCTCTAATACGTGTGGAAAATAATCTCTCTTTAGAGAACTTATATTATTAGGATTTCCCTCTCTTGGCCCATGGCAAAGATAATAAAGACCTGTTTTTTCTTTTAGTTTTAAGAATTCGTTAATGTTTTTCTTGAAATTTTTTAAATTAGCTATAGGAATTTCAGCGAATTCCAGCCTTAGATTATGTAAAACCTCTATATCCTCTGGATTTCTGGCTGTTCCCCCCAGTGCAATCTTCAATTTTTTAACATGGCTCAACTTCAATTGCGGTTTACTCGCATTTATTTCCAGAGGGCTAATTTTATGTGATCATTGAATACTCGGTTCAATTTAGATCCTTAAAATATCTGCATTATAAATTCGGCCTGAATCAACTAGTTTCCTTAATTGGTTTATCATATTCTAATTATTTTCATCTTGCTGATCTCATCCTTGATCTCTTTTCCTTTTTCCTCAAACCCAGGTTTACCAAGCAGGGCAAACATTGCCTTTTTATAATCTTCTACACCTGGTTGTATAAAGGGATTGTGACCCAAGAGGTAGCCACTTATGGCTACAGATCTTTCCATCATGTAGTAAATTTCCCCCAGGCTAAATGCGTTTCTTCTTGGTATTTCAATTATCATGTTGGGAACATCACCTAAATAATGGGCATATGCAGGTCCTTCGATTACCTTTCTGTTTATGCTATTCATGTCTTGGCCCTTATTAAGTAAAAAATTCAATCCATCGATATTATTTTTATCATGGGGAATCTTAACACTGTTATCATGCTCTTTTAACATAATAAAAGTCTCTAAAATGTTTCGTTCGCCCTGTTGAACCATCTGGCCATTGGCATGTAGCTTTTCAGAGTAAAGGGAAGGAGATACCCACATACCGTGTCCTGAATGTCCTTCACTTTCTGGAAATAACTGTTCCATCCACCTGGTTACGCCATATAAAGGTACTGAGTTTGTAGCTACTATCTCTATCTTTTTGCCCTTTAACCATGCTGCATGGCGAGCTGCTGCATGAAGA
>JAUWZC010000162.1 GCA_030615565.1 Desulfobacteraceae bacterium
CTTTACCACAACGGCCTGCAGTACGGATAACTGACGAAGGGTGTTTCCGGAAAGCAGGGAGACGTGGGAATTCTGGGAGGTGCTGTTCATGGTGCCCATGCAGCACGAGCTCATGGAGGAAGAACAGGAGCAACTACTCTCGAGGGGAATGCGGGGCATGGAAGAATGGTCCCCATTTAGGCCCTGAGCAAATTGGTAATGGTTTTCATGAGCCTTCTCCTTTTCAAAGGCATGACAGCTCTTGGAGGCCACCCTAACTGAGAGCATCAAAAATAAAAGGGATAAAATCCCTATCAATATGCGAGATCTAATCATACTGCGTGCCATTCCATCACTCTCCCGAAACGTCTCATTTCCTCCCCTTTCAGAACTTCCCCTGCCCCCGCATGCTTGCACGCCCTTCGGAACCTGCCAGAACCGACCACGTCCAAGGGAAGTTTTCCATCTGACTCAGGTTAATAACTTCCTTACTAAATATAAGCATAGTATAAAGTCGCTTGCTTGTCAAGAAAACCAAAAAGGGATTTTTTTAGCTAAAATACCACAACGTGGTATCCTAGTCAAGTGCATTTTGGACAAATTTTCAATTATTTTTGCAAAGGAGCAAAAAAATGGCACGAGAACAAGGTCTGGTTGCCAGGTTATCGATCCGGTTTGCAAAATGGTGTTGAACCCTGCTGAGGCACCAGCGAGTTTTATTTTAGCGAGACAAGGTCTACTATTTCTACCACCCTAAGTGTCGAGTATCTTTTATGAAAGACTCAGAGTGTTACTTGTGAAGAAATTATCGTTGATGGGATCCCCTTCCACCTTTGAAACCCCATCAAATTCACCCAGCTCTCACAAAACTGGATACGATTGTCCTGGACAAAACCGGGACCATCACCCTAGGTAAACCCTCTGTTGCCAATGTACTTCTGTTGGACCCTAACCTAAAAAACGAAGAAGAGCTCCTGAGAATAGGGGCCTCGGTGGAAAGGGGCTCTGAACATCCCCTGGGAAAGGCCATAGTCAAGGAGGCGGAAAAGAGCGGGATTGATCTTTTTGAACCAGATGCCTTCAAGGCCTTGAGGGGATTGGGAGTGCAGGCAAAAATAAACGGGCAGGAAGTCCTGGTGGGAAAGCCCAATTGGTTTGATGAGATGGGCATTAACTTTGATGATGCAAAAGATCAGGTGCGCTCTTTGCAGGATGAAGGAAAGACGGTGATGATGGTAATGGTTGATAAAAAACTTGCAGGCCTTATAGCTGTAGCAGATACGGTAAAGCCCGAGTCAGGAGAGGCCATTAAAGAACTTCACGAGCAGAATCTGAAGGTGGTCATGCTTACAGGGGATAACACACAGACTGCCAGGGCAATCGCCTCAGAAGTGAATATTGATCAGATAGTTGCAGAGGTGAGGCCTGAGGAAAAATCTGCAAAAATCAAAGGACTCCAGGATAAGGGTGAGAAAGTCGGGATGGTTGGTGATGGCATCAATGATGCCCCGGCACTCGCACAGGCCGATGTGGGCCTTGCTATTGGCACTGGAACCGATGTGGCCATAGAGACTGGAGATGTAATTCTAGCAAGTGGGGACCTCACCGGAGTACCAAAGGCGATTAAACTCAGCAGGGCCACTATGAGAACTATGAGGCAGAACTTGTTCTGGGCCTTTTTTTATAATGTGATGCTCATTCCGGTGGCTGCTGGCATTTTGTATTCTTTTGAATTTCTCCCGGGATTCCTGCGACAACTGCACCCCATCCTGGCAGCATTGGCCATGGCCATGAGCAGCATAACAGTTGTTTCCAATAGTCTTCTTCTTTACAGGGCAAAGATAGAATAGCGGTCTTAGGTTCACAGAATCCCCAATGATGCCAATATTGTCATTGAACAAGGCAGAAGGACTTTACGCAGAGGGCAGAAATTTGAGCTGATTAATTTCCCTCTTTGCATTTTTATCCCTTCTGAATACTCAGCTAAATTTCGGCTAACTTATTGCGCATAAAAGAAGTTCGCCTGTAATGGCGAATTTGGAGAAATCTTTGATTTCCCTTTTATCCGCTGTTAGGCACTGTTTTGCTTTTCGATTATTATAATCAACTCTCATTCTTAAAGACGATATTTAAAGATACAGCAATCATCACCACACATCAGTTTCTTTGGGCGTTTCATTCTGATCTCTGGATTTAATGCCTTATTCATCTCTGGATCCATATCACACACTAACTTCTCTCCAATATCAGTGGCTTTGAGTTCCCTATAGGTTTCTGCATACCAACATCTGTTTATCTTGACTTCAAGTTCCTTTTTGCTTCTCTTCACCACTTTAAAATCAATAATTCGATCAATTCCTTCAAAATCTACAAAGATAATTTCAAAAAATCTCTGCATATTAACAGGGAGCTCCTTTTTATATTTTTCACAAATACGAGGTCTCATTAGTTTTTTCTTTGCCTCTGCAGCAATTTCAATAACCTTATCCCCAAAACGATTTCGCAATGTTTTTAAAATACGGACTCGTTCTTCTATGTATTTTTTTTCTAAGTCAAGGCCTTCCATATACTATCGAGAATTAAATGTTTAATTTGAGAGGCAAAATATTTCATCCGATGTTTCCAGGGAAAATTTTTGGGAATCATGGTATATTACTTGGTTAATATATGCTCCTGATTGGTCAAAAGGGCATGGAGTTTTTTTCTATAATTTTATTATTCCTGGTTGGGCAAAATGGTACGATATTTACGAGAACTTGTAAAGATTACAGATAGCAGGTTAACCACGCCACCTCATTTAACAAAGCATTTACGGCTTCGTTTCACATCGCCCAAATTGCCTTCGGCAACTTCTTTTATCCACAAAACGTTAGGCGAAATTAATCTCTTTCAATGCAAGGAGGATTCGTTATGGAATTTACGGATGTTATAAAATCGCGTAGAAGTATTCGCAGATTTAGTGACCGAGAGGTAGAGGACGAAAAGATAAAGCAAATCCTTGAATGTGGAAGATTGGCACCTTCTTGGGCTAATAAGCAATGTTGGAGTTTTATCATAGTTAGGGACAAAGAAAAAATTGAATCATTATCCCAAGCAGCTGGTATGATAAATAGTTGGCTTAAAAAAGTACCAATCATCATTGTAGCCTGTGGTGACCCTAAATTGAGTGGTATTCGCAGTGGTATAGAATATTTCATGGTGGATGTAGCCATAGCTATGGAACATTTTATTTTAGCGGCTGCCAATTTGGGACTTGGAAGTTGCTGGGTTGGCTCTTTTGATGAGAATAGAATAAAAGAGGTTTTAGAAATACCTAATAACATGAGGGTTGTAGCTATAACTCCCATTGGTTATCCTGTTAAAAAAGCGGGGATAAAGGAAAATATAACAAGATTTATAGTTCAAAGCAAAAAAAGGAAACCTTTGAACGAAATTGTTCACTATGATAGATGGTAAATATCAAGAGTTTTATGATAGGAATAATGAAACGTGTAACTGTGTATCTGGCTTCGTGCCTTTCCGAAGGAATCCGATTGGATTCCCTCGGAATCTTATCGGATCGGCACTCCGCCCGAATCCAGCCTTAAGGCTGAACTTCAGATACGCTCAGAACGATTACGCCATTTTCAGGTCTTATTTATGGAGGTGAAAAAATATGAATGAAGAAAAACGAAAACCAACAATGGAGGACATACTGGAATTGTCAGGAATAGACCTTCTACATCCCGGTGGTTTCGACATTACAAAAAGGATAGGTGAAATTGTGGAGATGCGAGGAAAGAAGGTATTGGATGTGGCTTGCGGAAGGGGCAGTTTGCCATGTTATTATGCCAAGAGTTTTAGAGCAAAAATATTTGGAGTAGATTTAAATCCCGAAATGATAGAATCCTCCGTTGAAAAAGCAAGAAGAGAAGATGTCGAGAATTTAACAGAATTCAAGGTGGCCGATGCACTTACACTACCCTTTAAAGATAACTCATTCGATGTAGTGATAAATGAGTGTGCTGTGGGCTTAACTTCAGATCCTCAAAAATGTTTAAACGAAATGGCAAGGGTGACAAAGACCGGTGGCGATATTGTTATACATGAAAGCGCTTGGTTAAAGGAAATATCAAAAGAGGAAAAAGTAGATATAGCAGGAAGACTTGGCACCGTTCCATATACACTGTCTGAGTGGAAGGAGATGATGGAAAAAGCAGGGTTAATGCATCTCTGGACTGAAGATTGGTCTGGGTTGGAAAACATATACAAGATAAGATATGATAGAAAAATGAAAAACTTAAATGACATGTTCAGCCTTTGGGAAAAAATCGCGATTATTTTTCCGAGGGTAATCTCCAAATATGGAATTAAAGGTATCTTCCATGCTTATAATTCAGCACAAAGGATAAATCCGCTTTATTCCGATGAAACACTCGGATACTTCCTTATAAGAGGCCAAAAATCTTTATGAGCCCAGAAAACACGCTCACTATCATTCGCTGGTGGATACAGCAGATAAAATACGGTGGTATGGACCTTCGCCCAAATTCGCCTATTGGCGAAATTCTTTTATCCGCAATACATTATTCGCCAATGCGGGTATGAAAGGAGAAAAAGATCAAGAAAGATTTTTAGTATTGGCGACCGGGTTTGTTTTTGCTTTAGGGTATGAGCATAAGGAAAATAAAGTAGAAAGATTTATTGGGGAATTAAAAGATAATTTGCCACGGTAGCATTAGGACTTATAGGATATATTGGATGCCCTCCATTTTTGAGGCTACAGCAAAGAAACCAAAACCTCACACGATCGGCAAATTTTCATCTTTTCCTGCCAATTCTTCTGAACCGTGCCTTCACAAATGGTACCGTTAATAAACCAACAGAGTCTTCCAGCATGGAACTCCCAGGCCGGACATTGTTTCTTGCGCTCAGAAGGACACTTCTTAATAACCCAGCATGTCTTAAGGCCTTTATTGTGCCCCCTCATCCTGGAGAGTAAGAAAAGAATCTGCCGCTCCGCATGGGCTGGCACCGATCGCCATCCCTGCTCGTAGCTGTGTACAGCCTTTAGAGAAGTGCCCAAAAGTTCAGCCAGTTGTTTCTGTGTCTTACCCAGCTTTTTGCGGGTCTGGAAAAACTTCTCACTGTCCATAGGCGCCTCCAATAACGTTTTGTTTGAATACATACTGAAAAAACTTTGTATAAAATACCACAATGTGGTATATTTGTCAATAAAAAAAGATTGTTTTTAAATGGCTATAAGATGAGTTGGTGTGAAAGGGGTTCTTTAGATCTTGAAACACTAGATCATGAATGGCTATTATGGCTCTAGCCTGGGCGGAGGGAAATTGGGAGAGCGAGAGTGACAAACCAT